>JAFLCH010000200.1 GCA_017303775.1 Anaerolineae bacterium
CGAACCTGTAGGATCTGGCGCAGGTTGGTGGCTGATGTATCCGAACCGATGACACCGACCTGTACGGCGATACTGCCAAGGGCGACTATGTTGGCGGCGGGGTTGGCAGCTCCACCGGGGATTAATTGACGGGACTCGAATTCCAGAACCGGAATAGGCGCTTCACGACTGAGGCGAACGGTTTTGCCGACAAGATATTCATCAAGAATGACATCACCAATCACCAGCACACGGTGACCGGCAAGTTTGGGAATCCAGCTTTTGAGGTCAGGCATGTTCACCCCTCAAGAGTACGGCCAGCACAAATTGTGGCAAGCGCATCATACGGCGGATGCGCCACGGCTGCAAGTAGAGCCTATAGAGCCATTCTAGGCCAGCACGGCGCATCCAATGGGGGGCGCGGGGGATGATGCCAGCGATGAAGTCGAACGAGCCGCCTACCCCCATAGCCATCCGCACACGCAGGCGCGGGAGGTTGCGAGCGATCCATTTGTCCTGTTCAGGCGCCCCATAGGCCACAAAGAGAATGTCGGGTTGGGCGGCATTGACCCGTTCGACAATCGAATCTTCTTCGTGGGGTGAGGGACTACCGCTGTAAATCCCGACTATCTGCAAGGCGGGATAGCGCGACTGTAAGACAGCGGCGGCCTTATCCGCTACGCCGGGGGCAGCGCCGAGAAAGAATAAACGCCATCCGTTTTGGGCGGCGTGTTCGGCAATGATGGGCACGCCGTCAGAGCCGGTGACACGCTGCGGCAAGGGTTTGCCGAGATAACGAGCTGCCCAGAGCAGCCCTACCCCATCTGGCACACAAAGATCCGCTCGCCGCAAAATGTTCCTAAAGTTTGAGTCGCTGCGGGCGATCATCATAAATTCGGGATTAACGGTACAAACGTGACGCGGTGGATGGGATGGTTGGGCAATCCATGCGGTAATGCGATCCAACCATTGGGGATAAGTGATGGGATCAACGGGCAGACCGAGGATATGAATACGTTCGGGATCTGGCGGCGGAGATGATAAAGTTGGTGATGGCGGCGATGTTTTTTGCTGCTGAAGTTGTTCGACAGCATTCAAAACATGATCGGGAGTCACCAGCCGCATACAGGTACGGGCGGGGCAACCGTGTCGCAAGCCGATCTCATGACCAATGTAGCTACAGGGGCTGCATTCGGGGGCGCTGCGCAGGACAATGGAGGGAGTAGAGGGAGTCCACGGCCCCCAAGCAGCGGCATTACTGGGGCCGAAGATGGCGATTAGGGGTGTACCAACGGCGGCGGCGATGTGCATGACTCCACTATCAGCACCTATGAAAAGATCGGCGGCGCGAATAACCGAGGCTAACTGGGCAAGAGTCGTCTTACCCGTGAGATCAAGCGGGGGAAACTGCATGGCTAACCTAACGGATTCGGTGTCATCGCTAGGAGAGCCGACCAATATGATACGAGCTTGATAGCGCGCCACGAGTTCATCCGCCACACGGGCAAAGGCGGTAGAATCCCAGCGACGGGCGAGACTGTAACCACCACTGCCGGGGTGAAGAACCACTGTTAGCTTATGCGCAGGATCATGGGTCGATGGGGGGAGTAGATATTCATCCTGTGAAACCTGAGCCGGACGGGGGAGCGAAGAGGCTCCGAGCAAGGCAACGAGATCGAGCCAATACTGCGCTTGATGTTTGGCACCGAAGCCTAAGTCGGGAAGCGATTCGGTCAAAAACCAACCACGACCATTATCCAGACCGATCCGACGTTTCGCACCGGAAGCGAAGGCGATGAGCGCAAACTTGAGCGTGCCGAGCGCAAGGGTGAAATGATGTAGAAAGATGACAGCATCCATTTTGCGGGCGCGTAAGCCTAAGAGGCGGCGCAGGTTCGACGGGTGAAAGAAGGCAAGCGAACCGTTCAACTGCTGACGGTTGATGGTCAGGATGTCATCGACGAGGTTGGTCGATTCGATAATCGGCGCGCTGTGGGTGGTGGTGAGAAGCGTGATATGGGCATCCGGGCGCGCCTGCCGAAGTGCTGCAAGGGCGGGAGTCGAGAGGATCAGATCCCCAATATCGGCTAACTGGACGATGAGAAAACGTTCGGGCATAGCAGAAACACTTTCACGATTCGAGCGCAGCTAGCGCCTGTTGAGCAGCAGATTCCCATGTAAAGGTTGAGGCTTGCGCCGCACCATGCTGACGGAGGGAAGCGCTCAGCGATTTATCTCGCACCAGTTGGGTCATGGCTTGCGCGATACTGCTGACTTCTAAGGGGTCAACGAGCAAGCCTGCACTGCCTACTAATTCAGGCAGGCTGGATGTGCGGCTGGCGATCACGGGTGTTCCGACTCCCATGGCTTCCAGAACGGGAAAGCCAAAGCCTTCATATAGTGATGGAAACACGAGCGCTAAGGCACCGGCATAGAGCGCTCCTTTATCCGCATCGTCAATATAACCAGTCGTGTGAACACCTTCAACCCCTTGTATCCATGCCGGATCATAAAGCCAGCCCTGCCCGCCCGCCAGCACCAGCGCCGCTGAATCCGCCGGATTCTGGGCACGCCAAAGCCGATAGGCCTGAACTAAGCGAGCGATGTTCTTGCGCGGCTGTAAGGTTCCTATGAAGAGCCAATAGCGCTCAGGGAGGTTGTACTTACGACGAACAGTGGCGAGATCGGCGACAGCTAGCTTCTCGACACCGGGATAGACGACGCGAATTTTCGCTAATGGTGTACCGTAGAAGTTATGAAGGTCAGCAGCGGTTGCTTGACTATCGGCAAGGACGAGGCTAGCACGATGGGCGCTGTAGCGAGTCGTCCAGCCGAGGTAGGCACGCTGACGCGGTGGATGCGCCTGCGGGAAGTGCTTAAAGCCAAGATCATGGACGGTTACGACAGCGCGACCGGGAAAGAGAACGGGCAAGGTATGGGCGGGAACGAAGGTGAGATCAGGCCGATCCCGCCAAAGCTCGGCGGCGAAGCGCAGATGAGTCCATGCACGATGAAAGGGAATGACGCGATAATCGGCAAGCGGCGAAGATGGAAAGAGATCCGGACGCGGCTGGTCGCGAAAGTAGAGCGTGAGACGATGGGTGGTGTTGAGGCGGATGAGAGCCGCGATGAGGCGGATAGCGTAGTTTTCGGTGCCGGTAACCCGTGAGACGGTGCAGCGGCTGGCATCAATCGCGATTCGCACTTATTGACGCTGCCTGAAAACCGCCGGAATCAGCAAGACAATAACTACTACGACGACAGCAGCGGGCCAGAGAGAAGCCAAGAAGGTGAGCAGTTCCGCACCGAGAAGGCCGGATGTCACCACCCAACCGGAGAGGGCAGTCAAGATGAGTAACAAGGCTGGGAAGATGAGCTTACGGTCGGAGGGATAGCCCAAGAAAGCTGTTAAGAGCATCGCCAAACCGGGTGCAAGGAACAAAATCGGCCATGCTGAAACCAAGTTTAGGGGGAAGGCGGGCTGGAGTAAAAGCAGCAATAAGAGGCCGAGCAACAACAACAACCAGCCGAAAAACAACGTTCCTTGTGACCAGCGACCCGAAGCCAGCCAATGTGAGAGCAAGGACAAGCCGACCGCAGCACATGCACCGGACAGGATTAACGCAGGATCGGGCAGTTGACGGGTAGTGGTGAGGGAGAAGGTCAACCATGCGCCAAAGGCAATGAGCAAGACAGCCGGTACCAAAGCAGCAAACTGACCCCGACGGAGGGAGAGCATGGGTGGAACCGGAAAGAACAGCTCAGGGTTTTCGAGCCGGCGCTGACGCTCGATTTTGGCCTGCGCTTCGGCTTCGAGACGTGCGAGACGCGCCTGCTCGGCGGCCTCCTCTTCGGCGATAACATCACTGAGGGTAGAAACAGCAGCAAGCGCGGCTTCGATATCCAAGCCATCGGTGGCGGAGAATTCGGGCACATCCGGCACGATATCTTCGATGGGCGTGTCGTCGATCCCGGAGATGATTTCCGGAACAGGATCAACCAATTCGTCGAGCGAATCGGGGGCGGGTTCGGCTGCCGGTTCTTCATCGGGGAGAACAGGCGGAGCATAACGCAAATCATCCCCAGCGGAATCAAATTCGTCCGTGGGTTGGAGTTCCGGTTCAGGTTCGGGAGTGAGTGAACGTTCTTCGTCGGTCATGATGCATATTATGGCGAGTTTCGTGTGGTTGCGCCAGCCCTAGCTGAAAAGAAAAAGTGGTTATTCGGTGGGAAGGCGGGAAGGTTTAGTTTTAGTCTTGATTGAGCGATAGGCTGCCGTTATAATGACCACCTAATGGCGACGTGGCCAAGTGGTAAGGCAAGGCTCTGCAAAAGCCTGATGCGCCGGTTCAAATCCGGCCGTCGCCTCTGGTAGAGGTAGGTTGAAACACCTGCCTCTACGTTTTTTATACGCCAGAGCAATGATTGTCATATTGTGTAATTTGGTCTCTTTACAAATCATTATTTCGGCGTATGATCTAAGTATCGGAGGGGGGATAACCACCTCTGATTATATGTATACGAGTTATAGAAGGATCCCATGACCGAGGGCAGTAGTTACAAGGAACAGCCGCACTTAGAAAGCGGCGATTGTGCTCGACGGTAATTGATCCCCTCCATCCAATAAGGATGCCACAGGGGGTAGTACCGAGGGTACTATCGCCGTCCCGCAGCCTGCGGGAAAAAGGTGGCATCGTTCCACACGTAACAACAGAATAATTCAACAACGTGTGGGCGCGGCGCGAGCCGAGTCTACGACTCAGCATCTGTATGGAGGAATACTATGTACAATGATTTGCTGTTGAACCGCATTGGCGCAACCCCTATGGATGACCCAGATGCTCATGTGCAAGAGTTGATCGAGGAAATTGAGGAATTGAAGAGCCTCCTCAGCCCGGAAGCACAAAAACTCATCAGCGATTTGCGACCGCGAATCGTGACGGATGATGTTTATGAGGATATGGAGGAGCATGCTTCACTGGGTGACCGGCTGGCTGATAAGTTATCCACAATCGCCGGTAGTTGGCGTTTCATCATTTCGTTCACAATTCTGATGGCGGTATGGATCGGGGTGAATTTTGCAATGGGGGCGCGGGCGTTTGATCCGTTCCCGTTTATTCTGCTCAACCTCACGCTCAGTACACTGGCGGCTTTACAAGCGCCTGTGATTTTAATGTCGCAGAACCGTCAAGGCGCTAAAGATCGAGCGGTTGCACAGAATGATTACCAAGTGAACCTGAAAAGCGAAGTTGAAATCGCAGATTTGCACCGGAAGGTGGATGGGCTGACTGAAGCGCTGACGATGCAAACGAAGCTGGTGAATGTGCTGGTGGAAGCGCGACGGAAGGAACTGAGCGCGACGATTCGGGCGATGGAGAGCGGGCGAATTCCACTGCCGGTACAGAGCAACGGGTATCCGATGGAATAGGTTGTTTGGTCAAGTCTATTTTGAGGGCGAATCCGGTTGGGTTCGCCTTTTGTATTCCGGTGAACAAGAAGCATAAATCTATAGGGTGCTGTTAATGGGCAAAGTCGAGCTGATTTACGAGGGTGAGCCGTACTGGCGAGAAGATCCTTTACGCGGGATGGTGTGCTGGCCGGTTTTTAACCGGCGGGGACGATGGGTGCAGAGTTACCGGCTGGGTTCCGCACTGGTGAGCGATGAAGCGGGCAGGCGATATGTCCTGCCACGTCATCTGCTGCGGCGAAACCCAGCGAACAGTCCATCCACGCTTCGGGAATCAGACGGGAGTTAGCCCCTGATTCTGGAAGATAAAGGTGTAATTATCGACGGCTTCTTCGATGAGTTTGGCGACGGGTTTGCCATACCCATGCCCTGCTTTGAACTCGAAGCGCAAGAGGATGGGGTTAGCACTATCCGACACGAATTGAAGCGCAGCAGCAAACTTCATGCTGTGCAGGGGGACGACGCGATCATCTCCTTCGGCGGTAAGGATGATGATGGGCGGATATTGAACCCCGGATTCGACGTTATGAAGCGGCGAGTAGGCATATAGAAACTTGAAGTGGTCGGGGTTTTCTTCAGCATTGCCATATTCACCCGTCCAGAAGCGACCGGCTGTAAAGCGATGGAAACGGAGCATGTCGGTGACGGGAACGCCGCAGAGCACTGTGCCGTAGAGTTCGGGGCGCTGCAACATGCAGGCGGCGACGAGAAGGCCACCGTTGCTAGCGCCGAAGGTCGTCAAACGGGCAGGACTGGTGTAATGGTTTACGATGAGCCATTCGGCGGCGGCGATGAAGTCGTCGAAGCAATTCTGTTTGTTCTCCAGCATGCCGCCTTGATGCCAACTTTCACCATACTCCCCTCCCCCACGCAGGATCGCCAGCGCGAGGACACCGTTCTGCCGGGCGATATAGAGGCAGGCGGGGTCGAAGAAGGGGGTGTTGTTGACCCCGTAACCACCATAGGCCGTGAGAAGCGTTGGACGCTGTGAATCGAGCGGGAGGCCTTTTTTGTGAGTGAGGAAGACCGGAACGCGCGTGCCATCTTTGGAGACGGCGAAGACCTGCGTCGTCTGGTAGGCGGCGGAATCGAAGTCAAGGCCGGAATCGCGGAAGGTGGTGAGCGAAGCGGCGGGAAAGTGGTAACGGAAGATGGCGGTGGGAAAGAGGAAGGACTCGAAGTTGATGAAGAGTTCGTCGCCGTCAGGATCACCCGAAATTTCGATAATTGAGCCGATGGTGGGCATGGGGATTTCGCGGACGAATGTGCCCTCGAGGGTGAAGACGCGGAGTTGATGGTAGGCGTCGTGGAGGTAGGAGACGACGAGATGACCACTGACGAGTTTGACGGCGGCGATGGTGTCTTCGTGTTCCGGGATGACGGTACGCCATGAGTCGGGATGGCCGGGGTTGTTGAGGTCGAGGGCGAGGACTTTGCCACGCGGGGCACCACGATCCGTGGAGACGTAGAGGGTTGAACCGACAACGTCAATCGGAAGGTTCATGTAGGTGAGGTCATCAACGAGGCGGGTGAAGTCGCCATCGCTGTTGATGTGACGGACGTACAGGCGGTTGCGACTGGACGCGCCTTCGGCGACGATCAAGAAAAGATAATCGCCATTGTGAGAACGCTCCGGAAACATGAGCATTTCGGGGGCATCGGGACGCTGGTAGGCGATGGTGTCGGCAGATTGAGGTGTGCCGAGGCGGTGGAAGTAGAGTTTGCTGTTGAAGTAGAGCTGATCGTCGGGGACTGTGCCGGGTTCGGGAAAGCGGTTGTAGAAGAAACCGGAGTTATCCGGCTTCCACGCGATGCCGACGAAGCGCCCCCACTTGATGACTTCATCGAGGTCTTTGCCGGTGTCGATGTCGCGCACACGGACTTCTTGAAGATCACTGCCGCCGGAGGAACAACCGTAGGCGAGATAGCGGCCATCGTCGCTGATTCCCCAACTGTAGAGGGCGACCGTGCCATCGTCGCTGAGGCGATTGGGGTCGATGACTTCGACGGGGGTGGAATCGAGCGAGTCGAGGCGGTAGAGGACGGGCTGATTGCGAAGGCCGTCATTTTCGAAGAGGAAGTAGCGGCTGCCCTTCTTGACCACGGGACGCTGGTATTTGCGATAGTTCCAGAGGCGCGACAGGCCAGCATGAAGCTGATCACGGTGGGGGTAAGCATGGAGGTGAGTGGTGGTCAGCTCCATTTGCGCTTCCAGCCAAGCGCGGGTGGGAGCGGACTGCATGTCCTCCAACCAGCGATAGGGGTCGGGAACGGGGGTGCCGTGGAAGTTTTCGACGACATCATCCTGATGAGCGGGCGGATATGAAAAA
>JAFLCH010000201.1 GCA_017303775.1 Anaerolineae bacterium
CCTGACTCGTCCTTACAACGGCCTCACCAATTATCAACTTTCAGCCTACGCCCTCACGCCCCAACCGCTCGAATTTTCGCAACCGTTTACCCTCACCGAACCATCCGACCAACCATTTCAACTCTATGCGCTGGAAGCCGACCACGCCGAACCCTTCACCGCCTACATTGCCGACCTCGATCCCGACGGCTCATTTCTTTGGGTCGCTCACCAACCTTTTCTGCAGCCGTCCGTTTCCGTCGAACAACCCTCCTTTATGCCTACCTATGTGGATGGCGCGTCATCCAGTTTTGAATCACAAGTCCTGAATCGCTTGCAGCTTTACCACCTCGCCGATGACCAGTTCCGCTTGTTAGTCGGCGCGTCCTCAGCGTATTCACTCGCTTCTGAATCAGCCTTGCTGCCGGCGCTGAACGCTTCTCAAACCCAAACAGTTAATCTCTCTTACCGTAGCCCGCTGAAGGTGATCCCGTTGCAGGCCGCTGTTGGTGATACGCTCAACCTCAATCTCGACGTGACCACCGGTTCAGGTGCGCTGGCACGTATCCACGAGTCTGGTGATCCCGTTGGTACCTATATCGCTTTGGGCGATGCTAGCACGACCGGAACAGTCTTTCCGCGTTCTGGCCTCCTCCAGCACACGGTGGTTACTGCTGGCCAGCTTGTGCTCGTGCTGCAAATCCCGTTCCAGTTCACTCGTGAACCGCTCACTCTTCGCGTCTCATGGCAGCTTGAATAACACGCCACCCTTGTCAGGTGCGGTTCGCTCCACTATAATCGCACCTTATCAACAACCAAGTTGCTTTGCCGCAGACAGCAGGTGCGTTCAGCTTAATACCCTGCCGAGGTGAGGAGTACCGATACCATTGTCATGATGGCGGCCTCGCCCTGTGCGGAGCCGCTTTTTTGTTGTCAGGCAGGTGTGTTGCTCCGGCAGCTTACCGGCCAAAACTTTCAAGGAAAGGAGGAAAGTCGCTTGGCAATAACAAAGGAACGCAAGGAAGAACTCGTCAGCGTCTACGGCGAACTGTTGAGTCAGGCAACCGGCATCGTTCTAGCAGATTATAAGAACATGTCTGTTGCTCAGGTCAATACCATGCGCGATAAGCTGCGCGAAGTGCAGGGTGCATATGTCATCACCAAGAATACCCTGTTCAAGATCGCGCTCAAGAATGCTGGTTGGCCCATTCCGGAAGAGCAGTTGAACGGCCCGACAGGAGTCATCTTCGGTGCCGCTAACTTCCCGGCAGTCGCTAAAGTTGCAGTCAGCTTCATCAAGGATTACGAAGGTCTGTTTGTCATCAAGGGTGGCATCATGACGGGTGAGTTGCTCACTCCCCAGCAGGTTGACACCGTTAGCAATCTGCCTTCGCTGGACGAACTGCGCGCTCAGCTCGCGGGTCTCATTTCTCAGCCTGCCTCTGGTATCGTCGGTGCCATCAATGGTGCTGTTGCTGCCGTCCCGCAGGTACTTCAGGCTTACGTTTCCAAGCACGAAGCCGCCTAATCGGAACACCAATTGCTGTGTTCCCCAGTTTTAACATCAACCGTTTGATTGTTCGCATGAAGAGGATTGAACAATGGCTGACCTGAATAAGATTGTTGAAGAACTGAGCGCGCTTACCGTACTGGAAGCCGCTGAACTCAAGAAACTGCTCGAAGAAAAGTGGGGTGTTACAGCTGCTGCTGCTGCCCCTGTTATGATGGCTGCTGCTGCTCCGGCTGCTGCTGCTGAACCTGTTGAAGAACAGACCGAATTCACTGTTATCCTCAAGGATGGCGGCCCCAAGAAGATCAACGTCATTAAGGTTGTGCGTACCCTCACCAACCTCGGCCTCAAGGAAGCCAAGGATCTGGTTGAAGGCGCGCCCCAGACGGTGCTCGAATCGGTCAGCAAGGATGCGGCTAACGATGCCAAGTCCAAGCTGGAAGCCGAAGGCGCGGTCGTCGAACTCAAGTAATTCTCTTGCCCGTTCGGGGCAATTGATTTGGGGGCATCAGAGGCCTGCTAATCGCAGGCCTCTGTGCATTCTAATCGACTTCATATCCGCTAACAGTTTGCTTCCACTTCAAGCCGGCGTACAATGACCTTAATGTGAAATCGTCCGAGGTACCTGTATGCCCCTCAAATCACTTCTGATTTTCTTCCTGCTCCTGTTTATCGCTGTACCCCTCCGTGCCCAATCAGATCCAGAACTCCCAACGGTCAGCGGCATCAACTACGACGATACCGTGAATGACTCGCTCACCAACTCTGCCTTCTTCGACCAGTGGCGCATCGATGCCGCTGCTGGAGATATCATGGTTGTGGATATGGTCGCCTCAGGTGGTTTGGAACCCCTGATCGGTATCGCTGATCCCACCGGCAGTGTAGTGATTCAGAGTGTGGATGGTGAGGTCGATGGTCGAATCACGCTGGAATATACCGTCCCCCAAACAGGGGCGTATACCATTGTTGCGACGCGGGTCGGTAACGAAAAAGGATCTTCAACCGGTACATACTTCCTACAAGTACGTCGCGCGAATGCACCCGGCGAAACCGGTGTCAATCAATATCAGGAAGTGACCTTTCGCTGCGAAAATTATGAGGTAACTACGGCCGCTAACCTCTGGTTTCAAGATGACACCCGCGAGAATATGATCTTCCGCATGACGGTCTACGGCATTGGCGATTTCGAACCGGTCATCCGTGTCCGCTTTAATGTCCGCAATCAGGAAGAACCGTTCGAGTTATGCAACACCGATGCCGAACTGACGGTGAATGACGTCTTTACGCTCCCCGGCGAAGAACCCCGTACCATCACGGCTGATAACTTGACCAGTGTTTCCCAGTTGCTCATCAACGGCGCGGAAGATGCCGAGACTATTCAACTCACTATTGGCAGCAAGGATGGTAAACCGGGGCGCTACATGGCCATTATCGACGGTTTCACCATCGATCAAGCAGACGATATTGATGGTGTCGAACTGCGCCTCGGCCCATTAGCGGCCAGCAGTACTTTCATCACCGCCTATATGGTCGCTACCCCGAATAGCCGGCTCGACCCGTATCTCACGTGGCTTGAACAAAATCAATCGTGTGATGATGCAGGGAGAGGAGACTGTCGCGCTGTGCCAACCTTCGCCGGCGCTGGTGCGCTCTTGCATGAAGGGGCAGGCATGAACTTGCGCGGAGATCGCTCCGATGCGGGCTTAATCCTCGCCACAGGTATGCCAGATCCGATCAATCTGGAGATGACCAGCCGTAGCGGCCAAACGTTTGGGGGGTATGCGTTGGTTCTAATTGGTGAATTGCCTGCGCGTAACCCATCGAATTAAGGGCGCTGTTCGCCAAATCTGTCCAACAACTTGTCACACATTCCCAAACTGGTGCTATACTGGCGTTATAGCACATTCTCTATCCAGTTTGGGATAAAATACAATGACTGAATTGGTTGGTCACACGCTGGGCCAATACCATGTGACTGCTCAAGTTGGTAAGGGCGGTATGGCAACCGTTTACAAGGCGACGCAAGCCTCGATGAAGCGCACTGTTGCCATTAAAGTTTTGCCGCGCAGCCTCACCCACGAGGATAAATTCTTAGAACGGTTTTATCGCGAGGTTGAAATTGTTTCCAGCCTCCAACACCCCTACATTCTCCCCGTATATGACTTTGGCGAATACGATGGAATGCCTTATATCGTCATGGCTTATATGTCAGGAGGGACGCTCGCTGATCTTATTTCTGAAAAACCCATGCCCCCCAACGAAGTGCTGCGTCTGGTGCGGCAGATGGCTGATGCACTGGACTATGCCCACCGCAAAGGAGTCATTCACCGTGACTTTAAGCCGAGCAATGTCCTCCTAGATGAGCAGCATAACACCTACCTAACCGATTTCGGTCTCGCCAAAATTAGCGAATCGTCAGCCCAATTGACCGGAACCGGAATCCTCGGCACTCCTTTCTATATGGCGCCCGAACAAGCCGAACCAAAAGCCCTCACGCCAGCCGCCGATGTTTATGCTATGGGGGTGACGGTATTCCAGATGCTGACAGGGCGTGTACCGTATGAAGCGCCAACCCCGCTCGGTGTGTTGATGGCACACATGACGCATCCGGTTCCTGATGTTCGTTCCGTACGTCCGGATTTATCGAGTGAAACACAAGAAGTGATTGATCGCTCGATGGCAAAAACGGTCGAGACCCGCTTCCCTGCTGCTGGTGCCTTGGCCGATGCGCTGGCGTATGCGCTCAAGGCCGCGACCAGCGAGCTTCAACAGACGGAAGCCAAATCGTCCGAAAGTACACAAGCGCTCCTCATGACCAATATGTTGGGGCAGGTAATTTTTGTCGACCAACCCTGTTTGCGTTTACTCAAGCGACATCACAACGAAGCCCGCAACATTATCGGCAAGCCGCTGAGTGATGTGCTAAGCATCGACCGTGCATATGCCGATCAACTCATTCAGCGCATTGGTAAGAACAGCCGTCTCGATAACGAACGACTAGAAATTAAAGATGCCTTTGGCAGTACCGTGAGCGTGATGTGCAGCGCGGTTGCCACCCGCGATGACAAAGCTGCGTTCGTTGGTGCGGATATTACCTTGCGTCCAATCCGTGATGTGGTCATTGCAGATAGCGATGATTTTCATACGGTGGATAAGCGCATTGCGACCAATGATGAAAGTTACATGCAGATATATTTCGTCAAACAGATGCAGACGCTGCGCACTTCACTGGTTCAGTTAGGTGGTAAGCGCTTAGGCTCCAACTTGGATCGCATCATCAATGAAACATCCCAGCGCAATGTTTGGCCGGTTACCATGAGTGAAGGCGATGTGCATATCGATCTCAAAAGCAATGATCCTGATGTTTATAGGGCACTTCTTTCCAAGGCTATCGCTTATGCAGTGAATTTAGTGGGCAAGAAGATGGTCATGAAAGGGATGCAAGCGGTAGATAAACAGCTTGATCCTAGCATCTTGAATCTGGTTGGCGACTTGAAGCTTTACGAGCTTTTTGATGTTCTATAATTTTCTTATTGAAAGGTCTGTTTGAGATGATACATGCACCGGAAAGTATCTCAACCGTCAACGTTATCCTAGATTTTGTGCTGGTATTCGCGTCTTTATGGATGGTGTGGGTTGTTCGTGGGATCGGCGGTGTCGTCGGGCGCTCGCTCACGCTTATCGTATTTGGCGCTATTGTGCTGGGTGTCGCGCACCTGATCGCAACCTTTGCTGGCGGTTCATACCTGAACATTTTCGATGCCGCGACCAATAATTTTGTACATCGCATCATCGTCCTGTTGGGTTTTGTGCTGCTGGTTTTTGGCTTCCGTCAGATTCGGGTGATGAAAGACTGACCCTTGCCAGCCCACGATAAACGCAGTCAGCGTTACGAAGATATTCTCCGCGCGATTGAACTCCGTAAACGTGAGCAGGCTGCTGCTCCTACACAGAGTGAGCTGACGAGTGCGCTCGATGGTTTGAATATCGCGGGGATGCTTGAATATATTCGTAAACGGCCACCGCAAGGGCTAAGTGTGTACGGGCCGCGGCGTTTCACATCGCCGCTCCTACCACTGACTGCGGAGCGCAATATCTGGGTCGCCTCGGTGATCTGGCACAAACCTAAAGGTTATCTTTACTATGAGATGCTCAGTTTGTTGGGCATATGGGCAATCTCTCACACAGATGGAATTCTCATCCGGCTGAGTGAAAAAACGCTCACCTTCAGCGCACCGGTGTTTAACCCCGAATCTTACTATCATCACATCAAGCATAAGTTCGATCTGCACTATAAAGGGGACGCGAGTCCCCCTTCAACGGTGGCAGATCTTTACCAAGTGTTTTATCAACCGGTGGAACGATTACAACTGCGCGAAGCCATCGAAAGTCACTTACGTGATTGGGTAACGGCTCATCGCTCGATGGATTCTGGCTGATTCTGCCTGTTTACTCACCCATCAATCCTTCAAACATATCACCATCTTCATCCTCCGCTTTACGGCGCATCCGGCGTCTTTCACGCAGTTGGGCGCGTTCATCCGCTGCCTGAGACATCGAGTCGGCTGTTCCGAGCGGATTGGGCATGGAGGTTCCGGGAGTTGTTCGAATCGAAGCGGTTTCTTCACCCCGTTGGCGCGCGACAGCAGCATCGAAATCCATCGCTTTCGCTTCAGCTCGCAGATCACGTCGGGCAGGTGTCCCTTGGGCTGACAGTACATCATCAACATGCGTGTGTTCTTCCGGCGGATCGAGCACACTCTTGAGAACGAGGTTGGAAACCCCGAAGATACTGAACCGCGCAATACGGATAAGCACCAGCGCCGCCAGCAAGACGATAATCGTGAAGATGGCACAGCCGCTGATCACAATCAGGGTAGTATCATTCCCCATACAGGTTACTCCACTGAACTGGGATGATGGTGATCATCCTAAACATCAGTTCTATTTTACTCCATTTGTGATGCGAGGGTAGCATATATTGGGTACAGCATATCTTCCAACACATGCTCATGATCATCTAGCCCGGTCAGCCAATCGTAATCAATCACGATACCTTTCCAAGGATCGATGTTGAAGCGCGCCCCTTCAGGCAGCCCGATATCAAAAAAGGTGGCAGGCAGCGGGTAGGCATAAGCATAAACATAGGGGCGTGGCAGACCGGTACTACCCGGCGAAAATCCAAAGTTCAGATGGGGGTCAGTTCGTTCTTCGAAGCCGCGTTTGAACCATAGAAAGGACAGATCAAAACCGTGAGGCCATACAATGAGAGGTGACATAGAACCCATGAGCCGCCCCCGAACGCGCGCAAGACTCGAATACAGGCTGTAAAGTGCGTTTCCATATTGACTCGCAGCGTCGGGGCGGATGCTGAGGAGGTCGGTTCCAGTAAGCTTGCTACGGTCAATTGATGCGGGATGCCCCGCATCTGTCATAGCCTGAAGAACGGCGTCGGTTAAGGATACCTGTGTATGATCTCGTATCGGCACAACATGAATACTGCCTGCCGGACAAGTATAGATAACTGCCTGCTGCTGCATATCGAGTAACAGATGATCTTCTTCAGTCAGTGCTCCGGTGGATAAGCCAGATTTGGTAACGAACAATCCTAAATGGGCGTAATTGGGCAGCGCGTTGATGCGCGACTTACGCACCGCACCCACAACTTGCGCAGCCTGATGCAGTGCATTACGAGTCGCATCCCAATCTTGGAGTGCAGGTAGAGACATTGTGTTATCCGTTCGCTTGATTGAATGATGCTCTTCTGTCCCTTATCGGGGCTGGATGTTACAGGCTTTGTGATGAGTGGACAATAATCGTAAACCACTTTTCATACACTCTGTCCAAAATTTGAGTGCAAATTGGTGAGGCGTGGTCGATGAATTCGCCACACTGGCGAATTATAATGACATCCACATTGAACTTGTCAATTTTGTCAGGCAGGTTACTGCCCCCAATCATGAGGTCATCATGCTGCGAACGCGGAATTATGTATCCCAGACTGTACAAAGCTTACGCCCCTCCGGTATCCGCAAATACTTTGATATTGCCGCAACCATGGAAGATGTTATTTCGTTGGGTATTGGAGAGCCGGATTTTGTAACGCCGCGACACATTATCGATAAGGGTATCGAGTCTTTGAAGATGGGGCAGACGGCTTATACCTCTAATTCCGGGACAATTGAACTGCGGCGAGCGATTTCATCGTATATCGAGCGGTTGTACGGTGTGTGCTATGACCCGGCGGATCAGATCATTGTAACGGTGGG
>JAFLCH010000202.1 GCA_017303775.1 Anaerolineae bacterium
TGTCATATCCCAAACTTGTCCCAGCAGCCAATGCGCCGCTACTTGGCTCCCACGCTAATGAAAAAACCGCTGACTCGTTTTCGACATGCGCTCTTTCGAATTGATTGGTGTCCAAGTGGTGTAAGGTTACAGAGCCGGTGAGATCTCCTATCGCTATCTTGTTTCCATCCGGACTCCAAGCCGCAGACAGTATTTGACTAGGCAATGGTTGGTAAGTTGAAATTTGTTCAGAGGTTACGATATCCCAAACATAGGCGCGTGGGGTATATACGCCTAGTATCTGTGTTTCATCCGGCTTCCAAAAGATTGTGGAAACACCATAGGGAAGAACCGGGATGTAATCAGTCACTTCGAATGTTTTGAACAATTCGAAGGATTCGGTATTCAGATCATACTGCCAAATATCGATTCTATCATTCATGGCTACTGCCAACATCTGTCCACTAGAACCCCATTTCAAGTCTGTGATCATCGCATTCGTGTAGGTCAAGCTCTCCTGCACAGCCAACGTATCATAATCCAGTATTTTTACGCCTTGATCGCTGCTAACCGCTATCCACGAGAATACGGGATTCACATCCAGCCGCTTACCGGGCAAGTTCATCCCTAAAGGCCAATCTTGAGATTTGGTTATTGTCACACTGCTCAAGAACAGTATGAACGTCATCCAACAAACGAGTTTGAATGTTTTCCGGGTTCGTCTTCCACATGTTCTCAGCATCGGCTGTTCCTTAAAATAGATATATCCTCTGATGGGGTCAAAGCCAATGGGACGGGAATGTGCAATTCTTGTTATTTCATCATCTTACATTATTCAGTGTAAGGTGATTCATCATCCTTATCAATTTGGCGGTGACGTATCGGAGGTTATTGGTCGGTTTTGGCCACTCCCGGCGAGGCGGGCGCGGTATTGACCGGGGGATTGGCCGCAAAGCTGGCGAAAGACTTCGTAAAAGCGGCTGGGGGCATTGAAGCCGGATTCGAGGGCGATGTCGATGATTTTCATATCGGTCATCACGAGGAGGCGCTGGGCGTGGGTGATGCGGTGGCGGGTGAGATAGTCGAGCAGGCTGACGTGATAGGTTTTGCGGAAGCAGGTCATGGCATAGTTGGGATGCAGGCCGACGGCATGGGCGATGCGGGCGATGGTGAGGGGTTCGGTGTAGTGCAGGGCGATGAAGCGGGCCATGTCTTCGGCTTTGGTGGTGGGGAGGTGTGAGGGCGGGTTGATGGGTAACGGAGTGGCGAGCGCGAGGCGGCGGAGACGGGCTTGAAGCTCCAGCAGGATGATGTGCTGATAACGGGCGGGGTCACGGTGAAAGTCGGACGCCCAACGGTGGAAGATGGCGGTGTCGAAGAGGTCGCCGGCGGGTGATTGGTCGAAAAGGAGGCGGCCATCCAGCAAGGCGTGGGTGAAGGCGGCGGGGAGTTCCCAGCGGAGATACCATGCGAGGGGCAGCGTGATGCAATGAAAATGGGTGTGGGGCTGGACGTGGATGAGCTGATGCGGCAGCGCGCCCCAGAAGGCGACGACTTGAGCGGCGGTGACGGCTATATGCGTTCCGGCGACAGAATAGACGAGGCCGCCGGATTGGATGTAATTGAGTTCGATCTCGTTGTGGCGGTGGGCGGCATCCATGACGGAGGGGACGCGATATTCAATGGTGAGGCCGAAGGAAGCAAAGTCTGACATCTTAGAATCCCGGATAAAAAGGCGATCAAAGCGGAGGATGTTCCGCGATTATGATGATAGGATAAGCGATAACGTATCCCTATAGCATGAGAAAAGATGATGACTTCTTACCGATTGAGCGCGGAACAATTGGCTTTTTATGACGCAAACGGATATTTGCTGCTGCGAAACTGGATTCCGAAGCCGATGCTGGAACGGCTGCAAGCGGCAGGCGAGGCGTGGATCGGCGAGGGATTGAGGGCGGAAACGGTGGCTGATCACCCGCACCGGATGGATTACCAGTACGCGCTGCGGGCGAACGGGCGGACGATGTGGCGGGTGGATTACTTGCACAACAAGGGACAAGCCGCCTCGTTGGAACTGCTGGGCAGCCCGCAGGTGCTGGAGGTGGCGGAGAGCATGTGCGGGCGGAATTTTGTGCCGACTTACGAGTCGCTGGTCTTCAAGCAAGAGGGGGACGGCGCAGCGGTGCAGTGGCATCAGGACGCGGTGCATCCACGACAGCACCGGATCTTCAACTACGATTTGTATCTGGACGAGTCGCGTTCGGGCGGCGGGGCGCTGTGGGTGGTGCCGGGGTCACAGACGGGCAAGCATGATGTGTGCGCGCTGGCGGATGAATACGGCTGGCAAGTGCCGGGGGCGATTGAGGTGGAGATGGAGCCGGGGGATGTGCTGCTGCATGATGTGATGGTGGTGCATGGTTCTCCGCAGACGGAAGGGAATAAACTGCGGCGGACGATTTACTACGAGTTCCGGGCGGCAGAGGAAATAGTGGCGGATGGGCCGTGGGATCGGGAATGGATCGACCAGCGGATGCGATTGATTCCGCTGGGGTTGAAGCGGTATGCGGCGGCTTATCCGACGGCAGCGGCGTTCGAGTGGAAGGTGAGCGCGGATTTCCGACCGGAGATGAGCGATGATGAAGCGACGGAACTGCGGGTGGCGCACCGGGTGCATATGAACGGGTCGTGGTGCAGCGCGGGGGATGCGGTGAAGAAAGTGAGTTAGGGGTAAGCGCTGACCAAGTTCATTATTAAGGATGATGAAAATGGCACCGCCGAAGCGATGCCATTTTGATTCCTGATGTGGGTCAGGGATTAGAGGGTGGCGTTGAACCACGCGAGGCTGTTGAAGATGGCTTCGTCCAGCACTTCGGGACCGGTGGCGAGGACATCGAAGACGTGATCCCCATCAAGAACGACGAGGGATTCGTCGCCATCGTGGTAGTTGAGGAAGATTTCACCGGCCTGCGGCTGGGGATAGACGGTGGTATCGCGGCTGCCGACGATGACGAGCAGCGGGTTGTCGTAGCTCGTGATGGCGGCGACTGGATCGACGGTGAAGAGTTCACGGAAGAAGCCGACCTTCATGCTGGTTTCTTCGCCCCATGGGAGGGTGACGGGGAGGGCTTCGCCTTCGGGCAGCGCGAGGCCAGCCTGAATGACTTCAGCGGGGAGGATGTTGGCAAAGTTGGAGGCGGGGTTGGCGGCGGCTGACCAGAGCACGAGCGACTTGACACGGGCATCCTGACCGGCAGCACCGGAACCGACTAAACCGCCCTGACTGAGGCCGATGATGCCGACGCGTTCAGCATCGACGCCATCGAGCGTGGCGACATAATCGAGCGCGGCGATGGCATCGGCAATCTGGCCGGTGAAGGTGGTGTCTTCCCAGAGGCCTTCACTTTCGCCAGAGCCACGGAAGTCGATGCGGAGGGTGGCGATGCCGCGTTCGGCAAAGATGCGGGCGGTGCGGCTGTACATGCCCTCTTCGGTGTTGACGACGGGCAGTTCATCCCGTTCACCCTTGAAGCCGTGGAAGAGGAGGACGAGCGGCACGGGGGTGTCACTGGTGGGAAGGGCGAGGGTGCCGACGATGGTCTGCCCTTGATTTTCAAAATTCACAACGGATTCGGTGTATTCAAACGACGGTTCGGACGCGGCTAACGCGGCGGCCTGCGCGGCCAGATCATCCTGAGCAGCGGCAGGAACAGCCCAAACCCCAAGGCACAAGAGCACCAACAGCATAATCGATACACGACGCATGGTACAGCTCCTTTGAACAGATTAACGAAACACAGAGAGACTTTAACACCGAGGGGCAACGAACGCATCAAGTCCATGACAAAATGGTCGAACGGGAAAGTGTGCCTCAATGTTGGGGGAGGCACGTGCTATAATGCCGGGGTAAGCTGATGAAGTACCGGAATAAAGAACATGTCTATTCTGACCGCCACTGACCTCGCAAAAGCCTATGGACCGGATGATATTTTTGACAGCATCAGCGTCGAGATTCCACACAAAGCGCGGATCGCGCTGGTGGGGCCGAACGGGGCTGGCAAGACTACCCTACTGAACATTCTGGTGGGTAAGGATACGCCCACAGAAGGCAACCTGACGATCGCCAAAGGGACGCGCATCGGGTTCTTGCCGCAGCGCCCGGAATTGGCCGGAACGCATGACATCTGGGAAGAGATGTTGAAGGCGTTCGGCGATGTGCGCCGGATGGAAGCGCGGCTGCGGGAGCTGGAGACACGGCTGGACGACGCGGCTACGCTGGAGCAGTACGGCGAGCTGCAACACCGGTTTGAGCTGGCAGACGGCTACAACTACGAGAACCGGATCAAACAAGTGCTGCACGGGTTGGGCTTCAAGCCGGAGGATTATACGCGCCCGCTGCCGAAACTTTCCGGCGGGCAGCGGACACGGGTGCTGCTGGGACGGCTGCTGCTGGACGCGCCGGATCTGCTGGTGCTGGACGAACCGACGAACCATCTGGACATTCAGGCGGTGGAGTGGCTGGAAAGCTTCTTGAAGGATTTCAGCGGCGCGGTGCTGGCGGTGAGCCATGACCGCTACTTTATGGACGAGTTCGCGACGGCGGTGTGGGAGCTGGACTTCGGGACGCTGGAAAGCTACCGGGGAAATTACACGCACTATACGCAGCAGCGCGAAGAACGCTATGAACGGCGCATGGCGGAATATGAGACGCAGCAGGAATTCCTCGCGAAAGAGATGGAGTACATCCGGCGGAATATCGCAGGGCAGAATACGCGGCAGGCGAAGGGTAAGCTGCGCCGGCTGGAGACGATGAAGAAGCGCGGGAAGTTTTTGAGTAAGCCGCGCACGCGCCAGAATTTGCGCTTGCAGATGGCAACGACGAACCGCAGCGGCGATAAGGTGATTATGACGCATGATGTGGTGGTGGGGTACGCTGATGGGCATGCGCCGCTGTTCCATGTGCCGGATATTACGCTGTGGCGGGGCGAGGTGGCAGCGCTGATCGGCCCGAACGGGGTGGGTAAGACGACGTTCTTGAAGACGATTATCGAGCAACTGCCGCCGCTTTCGGGCGAGGTGCGGCTGGGGGCATCGGTGAAGATCGGGTACTTCGCGCAGGCACATGAACTGCTGAACGCGAAGAACAGCATCATCGACGAGATTATGCTGGCAAAACCGATGACTCCGGCTGAGGCGCGGAACTTCCTCGGGCCGTTCCTGTTCCAAGGGGATGATGTGTTCAGGCCGATTTCGACGCTTTCGGGCGGGGAACGGGGACGGGTGGCGCTGGCGAAGCTGGCGTTGAGCGGGGCGAATTTGCTGCTGCTGGACGAACCGACGAACCATCTGGACATCGCCAGCCAAGAAGTGCTGCAAGATGTGCTGGCGGGATTCAGCGGGACGATCCTGCTGGTGAGCCATGACCGCTATCTGGTGGACGCGCTGGCGACGCAAATCTGGGCGGCCAGCCCCGGTAAGCTGGATGTGTTCGAGGGGACGTACAAGGAATTTGTGACGGCGCGGCAAACGCTGGCGGCGGGTGAGGCGCTGCCACGCAAGGCCAGCGTGGAGCCGAGCAATGGCAAAGGCAGCACGAACGGGACGGTGAAGAAGTCCAGCGGGAACCAGCGGCAGTTGGAGAAGCGCATCGCAGAGGCCGAGGCGAAGGTTCACCAACTGGAAAGTAAGCTGAGCACGCTGACGACGGAGATCGAGAAGGCCAGCCAACAAGGGAATGCCGCGCGGGTGCATGCGCTGGGCGAGGATTATGCCCGCACCGAAGAAGCGTTGGAAGCCGCGATGAATGAATGGGGCGAACTGGTGGAATGAAAGGAATGGGGTGATGGTTGCTCGTTCAAATCGCAAATGGACGGTTGAAGCGTATCTCCAGTTCGAACGTGAGAGCGACGAGCGGCATGAGTTTTACGGCAGTGAAATTTACCTCATGACTGGAGCGAGTGAACGGCATGTGCTGATCACTGGTAACACCTTTAGCAGCCTTCACAGTCAACTCCGACGAACCCCCTGCCGGATTTACGCAGTGGATATGCGCGTGAAGGTGAGCGCAACGGGATTGTATACTTACCCTGACATCAGCGTGGTTTGTGGGGAGCCGGCATTCGAGGACGAGCATGTTGACACCTTGATCAATCCTACGGTTATCGTCGAGGTGCTGTCACCTTCTACCGAGCGTTATGATCGCGGCAAAAAGTTCCAGCATTACCGTACATTGAAATCGCTGCAAGAATACATTTTGATCGGGCAAGACAATCCACAAATCGAACAGTTCACCCGCACCGACAATGACCGATGGCTGCTCAACACAGCGAGCCAACCCGATGCTCAGATCGAACTGAGCGCGATTGGCTGCACGCTGCTGGTGGCGGACGTTTATGAAAAGGTCACTTTCGAACCGGGTGAGGCCGATGAAGCCTGAGAAGACTGCTTTTGACCACTGAGGACGATACAAGCGCCAGATGAGCAAAACAACACGAACACAACGACTGGCACGGCTGGCGAGGGGAATCCAGCGCGTGGAGGGACGGCTGCGCGTGACGCAGCAACTCGGCAGCCGGTTAGGATGGGCACGGTTGGGCGTGTTCCTGCTGACGCTGGCGGGGGCGTATGGGCTGGGACAGGTGAACGGCGCAGCAGGCGCGGCGGCGCTGGTGGTGGGGCTGGCGGCGTTCGGGGTGCTGGTGGGGCGACACCGGCGGGTGAAGGCAATCCATGAGCGGTACGCGGGCTGGTTGAGCATCCAGCGGACGCATGTGGCACGGGCTGAGCTGGATTGGGCGCACATACCGAAACTACCGAATTTCACAGCGCGGGTTGATCATCCGTTTGAGACTGATCTGGACATCGGCGGCGAACATTCGCTGCATCAATTGTTGGATACGAGCGCCACGCTGCAAGGGAGCGCCCGACTGCGCGATTGGCTGCTGGCGACTGCGCCGGACGGGACAGCGGTGAAGGCGCGGCACGGGCTGCTGGACGAGATGCCGGTGGCGTTCGCGGATCAACTGGCGCTGCGGGCGAGGCTGACGTATGAGGGGCGCGGGAAGCTGGATACGAGGCCGCTGCTGGCATGGATGGCAGCGGAGGGTGACGGCGGGGTGAGCGGGCGCTATGTGGCGACACTGGCGGCACTGTGTGTGATCACGGCGGTGCTGTTCGTGCTGCGGCAAGCGGCAGGTATATCGCCCTATTTCGCGATCAGCTTCGTGATCTACTTCGGGCTGTCGCTGATGCGGCTGCGGAGCGCGGTGGGGGTGTTGAACGAGGCGTTCACAGTGCAGGAAATGGTGAGCAGCCTGTACGGAGTCTTCAGCTACCTTGAGCGTCATTCGTGGGCGCGACAACCGCAGATGCAGGCGCTGACACAGCCCTTCCATAACGCGGACCGGCCATCGCGAGCGCTGCGGAGGCTGCGGTTGATCGTGGGTGCGGCGAGCTTGCGGAATAATTATCTGGTGTGGGGGACGCTGAACGCGATTATGCCGTGGGATATGTTCACCACGTACCAGATGGGTCAACAGCGGCGCAAACTGGCGCGACTGCTGCCCGGTTGGGTGGAGGTGTGGGCGGAGTTAGAAGCGCTGGCGGCGCTGCGGTTGTTCGCCTATTTGAACCCGGACTATACGCGCCCGATTATCACCCGTGAAGGTATGGTGATGGCGGCGCGGCAACTGGGGCATCCGTTGATCGACCACGGGCAGCGGGTGTGCAATGACTTCGTGATGGATACGACGCGGGTGACGATGATCACCGGCTCGAATATGT
>JAFLCH010000203.1 GCA_017303775.1 Anaerolineae bacterium
TGGTAGGCCAGCATGCCGTGTTCGTACATATCGATACCTTCGCCCGCTTCGACCTTTTCGGAGATGCGGAGGACACCGAGCAGCTTGCAGATGTAGAGGACGACGTAGCTGCTGACACCCATGAAGGCGGCGATGCCGACGACACCGATGATCTGGGTGATGAGTTGTTCAACACCACCACCGAGCAGGAGACCGGCTGCACCGAGTTCCGGCTGACCGAAGAGACCCACCGCGAGGACACCGAAGATACCGCAGGTTCCGTGAACATGGAAGGCACCGGCGGGATCGTCGATCTTGAGCTTTTCGAAGAGATCGGCGCTGAGGAGTACGAGGACACCAGCGATGGCACCGATGACCAGCGAGGCCCATGGAGCGACGAAGGCACAGGCGGCGGTGATGCCGACGAGACCGCCCAGCGATCCGTTGAGGGCCGCGGGAAGATCCCACTTGCCACTGCGAGAGTAGGCGAAGAGCATGGCGACGATGGCACCGGCGCAAGCGGCCAAGGTGGTGTTGGCGGCGATGAGGGCCACGAAGCCGTTATTGCTGATGCTGAGGGCAGAGCCGGGGTTGAAACCGTACCAGCCCAACCACAGGATCATGGTACCGAGGGTGGCCATGGGCAGGTTGTGCGGCTTGGGCGGTGAACCCCAGACGCGACCGACACGCGGGCCAAGGAGGATGGCACCGACCAGCGCGAGCATGGCACCGGAGAGATGAACGGCACCGCTACCGGCAAAGTCCAAGAAACCGCGCTGCGCCAACCAACCGCCGCCCCACACCCAGTGGATGACGATGGGATAGCTGATACCGGCTACAAATACGGAGTAGATGATCTTGCCAACAAAGTTGGTGCGTTCGGCCATACCACCGGTGGCGATGGTACCCGCCGTCGCGGCGAAGGCATATTGGAAGAAGAAGAGCAGGAAGATGGAAAGACCGCCGCCCCCATAGACGACCGCGCCATCCGAGAAAGTCAGGGCTTCACTGAGGAAGAAATTGGTCGTTCCGAATAGACCACTGCCGTTATCCGCGCCTAGAGCGAGGGCATAGCCCGTCACAAAGAAGGCGATACCGCCGAAAGCCGCATCCATGAAGTTTTCCAACATGGAGTTGACCACCGAACGTTCGCGGATCATACCGGCTTCAAGGAAGGCAAAACCGGCCTGCATGAAGAACACCAAACAGGACGCGAAGAAAACAAACGTGGCGTCAATGGAAACCTGAACGTTGGCGACTTCAGCCATTGCATCAACCGCCACTACCTCCTCAACTGCTGCCGATTCTGCCGGCGCAGCATCATCCTGCGCGATCGTAAAGGTGCTACCGAAAGCCACCAGAATGAGCGTGCCAATGGCCATCGCAATTAGTCGTCGCCATAACCGACTTCGCATTGTACATTCCTCCTAAAAACGCATAAGCAACGACGGGAAGTTTACAGCCTCCTGTTGGGTGGAATGCACAGCATGTATGACGAATTTTGCAGCAATGTTTTAGTGAATAGTTACATAAAAGAGATTGATTCCAGTCAAGATTGATAATGTTTGATCTATTTAGCACAACGGTTATTTATTCTGTACAACAATTGTAACAGGCCAATTGTAGGCAGTGTACGGAGGCGGGTGCTTATTTCTTTCCGAATTTCCAACGGGGTTACCGGGAACCGATGATAGGCGGACGGTGTATAGTGGGCAGAACGGTTATCAGGTGGCCGGTAAATTGTGACAGAAGCGGAACTGATTGAGCAGGCAGGCCGGGGCGACCCGGAAGCATGGGAAATAATCGTGCGCCATGAGCAGGAAGCGGTTTTCCGGCTGTGCTATTTGTTGGTCGGGAACGCGGGGGATGCGGAGGATGTGGCGCAGGAGACGTTCATCCGCGCGTACCGCTACCTTGAGCGTTTTGACCGGACGCGCAGGCTGCGCCCGTGGCTGCTGGGGATCGCGGCGCATCTGGCAGGCAACCGCCGGCGTACATGGGGGCGGTATCTGCATCATCTGGGGCGGATGGCGCGGTTGGTGCCGGAAGAGACAATCGACCCGGAACAGGAAACCGTGCGCCGCGCCGAAGCACAGACGCTGTGGCAGGCAATCCGGCGGTTGGAGGCGAGCGATCAGGAAATTATCTATTTGCGCTACTTTCTTGAACTTTCGGTAGACGAGACAGCCGAGGCGCTGCAGGTGGCTGATGGGACGGTAAAGTCGCGCCTGTCACGGGCGGTGGGACGGCTGCGAAGGGTGATGCAGCATGAATTCCCGCACTTTATGGGGAGGATGGCTGATGAGTAACATTCCCCAGACTCCGCGACCGGAAAAACCTGCGTGGGAGGAGCTGATGGAGCAGACCGCCCGCGATTTCCCTTACCCACCGACGCCGGATATGGCCGGTAGGCTGCGCGGGCGGCTGAAGCAGCGGCGCGGCGCGGCTCGAATGCGGCTGGCGCGGGGGGCAGTGCTGGCGGTGTTGATGGGGCTGGCGGTGATGCTGGTTGTGCCGGAAGTGCGGGCGGCGGTGCTGGAGTTCATCCGGATCGGGGCGGTTCGTATCTTCTTGATCGAAGCGAGTCCCAGCCCCAGCCCAAGCGCGGAGGCTTCCGTGACCCGCAGCCCGCGCCCCACTCAAA
Organism: Anaerolineae bacterium; assembly: GCA_017303775.1. Lineage (GTDB taxonomy): Bacteria > Chloroflexota > Anaerolineae > Aggregatilineales > Phototrophicaceae > CFX2. The sequence continues at coordinate 2,624 of JAFLCH010000203.1, forward strand.
CGCCCTACCCGACGCGGATGCTGCTGCAATCGGTGCTGGAACTGCCGGGGGAGACACGGCTGGCAACGGCACAATCCGCGTTCGGAAACCGCATCCAACTCCCCGCCTATCCGGTTGATCTCGGCCAACCTGACAGGGTGTTCTTACAATCGACGGTGCAGGGGCCGCTGGTGACGCTGGTGTGGATGGAAGGGGATGCGCCGGAACGGGTGCGCATGAGTTTGGAAGTGCTGACGGAGTGGGTGCTGACGAGCAAGATGTATCCAGCGGAGGCCGAGCGGCAGCGGTTGGAGATCAACGGGATGGAGGCGGTGTGGTTGGGCAGCCCGCATGAAATCTGGTACTCGCTTGACCGGTTTGATTTTTCACGGTGGGTGAGCAGGCCGGTGCTGGTGTGGCAGGCGGGCGAAGGGGCGGCACTGACTTACCGGCTGGAGGCGGATTTGCCGCTGGAAGAAGCGATCAAGGTGGCTGAGTCGTTAGAGGCGGCTGATTGAGACCAAAAAGCAGGAACCAGCCAGCGGCTGATCCCTGCTCGGATTGGCAGCAGCGCGGATTAGAAGTAGCTGCTGATGATTTGCAGGATGCTGGTGATGTTGTTGGGATCACCAGATTGCACGGTAGTCGCGCTGGCACGGGCGATGCTGCTGAGGGTGTCGATGTCCGCGTTGGAGCCATAGGCTACCGGGATGACGATGACCGGATTGAGATCGCTGCGGCTGGCTTCGATGGTTCGGAGCACGTCGTTGAGGACGCGGCTGCTGGCGGTGTCGGCACCGTCACTGAGGACGACGACGGCACGGATGCGCTCGCTGCCTTGATCCTCGTTCATATCTTCGATGACGCTGGAAAGCGCATCGAACAGGGCTGTGCCACCATCGGCGCGCAGGCTGTTGATCTGCCGGTCGAGTTCGGTGCGCACGGTTTCAAAGCTGCCCAACGGGACACGCTCGAACACGGTATCGCTGAAGGTGACCAAGCCGACGCTGTTGCCGGAGTCGATTTCGTCCATGAAGCGGAGGGCGGCGGCGCGCGCCTGACCAATTTTGTCCTCATCGGCCATCGAACCAGAGGTGTCGATGAGCATGATGATGTCGGCGCGTTTCTTGACCAGCGCCCAACTTTCCTGAATGCCGATGATGACATCAGCGGCGGGGACATCAAGGATGGTCTTGGGGCCTTCGACCGTGACACCATTTTCCGGTGTGAAGGGGAAGCCCAAGGCGACATCCGGATTGACGGGGCGGAACCCTTCGCTCATGATGATTTCCTGCTGGGGCGCGAGCAGGACGTACTGGGTGAAGAGGCGCGCGCCTTCGGCCTGCTGCGGCGTTACCCAATTGGCGTTGACGATGCCGAAGGGATGCTCGTGCCAGAATGTGCCTTCCTTGGGATAGAGGGCGACCAGTTTTTCCGGCGGTTTGTACTGGGTGAGGCCGCGATTGATGTAGATGAGGTCATTTTCTTCGAGCGCGACGAAATCCAGATACTGCGGCCCCTGCGCGATATATTCCTTAAATTCGGTGGTGCGCTGCGAATAGTGACGGATGAGGCTTTCGATGCTGCGGACGCCTTCCTGCACGGTTGCGTCACGCACCTGATCGATGGTGAGGGTGCGTCCGGTGAAGCCGTTGGCGCGGGCCGAGGCGTAGAATTCAGCGATGAGGGTGGAAAGGCCGGTTGAGCTGATGCGCGGGTCGGTGTGACCGTAAAAGACGGTACGGCGGCAGCCGGGGATGCCATAGTCGCACCAGCCATTTTCGCTGTTCAAGACCTGAAGCAGTTCTTCCCAACCGACATCTTCGTAGCCGACCTTCTGACGAATGGCGTTGAGGCGGCTTTCCCAGATGGACATGACCACGGGCGCGTTGGCGGTGGCCTGACTGTTGGCGAGGTCAAAGAGCTGGCGACCACTGCGCTCATTGGCCAGCGCGAGCCAATGGCTGACCGACGGGGCGAAGATGACCGGACGGGCGACATTCTGGTTGTTGGGGGCGATGATGGCGTTGATGATGCCCTGCATGACGGTGCCGGAAGAACCGCCCGCGCCGTTGGTGGGATCGACAATCCAGACGGGTGTTTCGCCGCTGGCGTAGGGCTGGCCCGTCACCGGATTCTTGCCTTCGCTGGAAAGCTGGTTGAAGCTTTCGATGATGCGCGGGAGATACTGGGCAGATTCAGGCGCATAAATGATGCTGACTTCTACGGCGTTGGCCGGTTTACCGCCCTGATTGATTATGCTGCCGCCGCCACCATCGCAGGCGACCAGCAGACCGGCTATCAACAACATCATCAAGGCAATCAGACGTTTATGATGACCCATATTGGGAATTCTCCTTCATGCACGACCGGTAATAACGTCATCAAACAGACATGCTAATTTGCAGCCACCCACTGTAAAAAGGCGCGCACTTCATTGAGGGTGGGTGGATCGACCAACTCGCCATAAACGGGGTTGAGTTGAATGCCATACTGAACGGCATTGGCGAATAATGCATCAGCATCGGTTGGTTCTACGGCGGCTGCACGCAGACCAAAGGCCGGTGCAGCGGCTTGCTGGGCAGGGGTCAGCAGCCAGTCACGCAGGAGGGCGACGGCAGTCTGCCGGTCAAGGTTGATGGGCTGGTTGTCCTGCCAGCTTGACATGGGGAAATCCAGCATGAATTGGTAGGCCGGATAGCTGACCTGTACGGCTTCGCGATTGTTGATGCCGTTGAGGTTGGGCAGCCATTGTGATTCCGGGAGGAGGGCGATTTCGACGGTTGATGGGCCGCGCGCCATGGCAGCGGCGGGGTCTGCGCCCAAGGTGCTGTAGCTGGGGACGCTGGCGAGTACGGGCTGCATCCAATTACGGAAGGGCTGCGGTGAGAGGGTGACGGCGGTGAGGTCAGCCGTTTGGAAGTAGGCTGCCGCGCCGGTGAGCAGCGCGCCAAGCCCGCCCATCTTGGCGGTGGGCTGGGCGAAACCGAGCTTGATGAACTGCCAATCTTGAGAACCACCCAGATTAACCCATGCCTCGGCCTTGGCTCCGGCGGCGACAGACTCCCAATCCAAGGGCTGCGCGCCGTTGGTGGTGAGCACATTGAGGCGGCTGACATACGCGCCCCATAGCAGCGGGGTGCGTGCCAGCGAATCCGCGACGACGACGAGGGGAAGGCTGTTGGAACGGGCGAAGTTGAGGGATGTGGTTGAGGCGGCGATCCATGCATCGGGATGCGCGGTGGGAGTCCAGCCGCCCTGCCCGCCCCAGACGGCGAGATCGTCGATGGGGGTGACACTGAATTGAATGCGGCGGGTGTTGACCACGGGTTGGGTGTCGTTGAAGGCGTTGACGGCCTGCTGCACCCAGCTTTGCGCCAACGGATCAACGGCGATGGTGAATTCGAGCGGCGGTTGTGAGCCTAGAAACCGGCTTGCGCCGATGATGCCGCCGGCGATGAGAATAAACAGAAAGATAAAGATGGTTCCGCGTTTCATCGCTGGGTAACCTGCCTTGGTTGGGAAGGGTTTTTCGAATTGATAACCACATTCACCTTTACGAGTGTATGGGGTATCCGAGTTGCAATGTCCCCACAGGATTGGGGGTATAGGTTAAGCATAGCACAAGTTGGGGGTGATGAAACCTGTGGGAAATGAAAATGTGATGCGGAGTGATCAAACAGCATTCACGGGGAGGATGAGGCGGAAGCGGCTGCCCTGCCCGACGGTACTTTCGACCTCGATGCGTCCATGATGCACCTCGGCGGTTTTGCGGACAACGGCTAACCCCAGCCCAAGCCCCGGCGTGGTGTGGGCGGCGTCCTTGCGCCAGTAGGTTTCAAAGATGTTCGGGATCAGCGCTTCGGGGATGCCGATGCCGTCGTCCTGTACCTCGATCACAAGGTGTTCATCGACTCGCCCGGCTCGAAGGGTGATGTGACCTTCTGGCGTGGTGTAGCGAACCGCATTATCGAACAGTTCCAATAAGGCATCGTGGAGCGCATCAGGATAACCGATAATTGATTTCAACCCCGTTTGCACCGCCGAATGAAAGTGCCGGTTGAGCGTTTTGGCGGCTGCTTCGTCATAGACGGCGCAGAGCAGCGCGCTGACATCAAATAGTTCGGGCTGGGGGAGGCTGGTTTCCAAGCGCACGAGCTTCATCAGCAGATCGACCAAGCGTGTGGTGCGAAACACGTGCGCTTTGATCTGATCCGCTTTGAGCAGTCGTTTCTCCGGTTCGTCCAAGCGCGCCATCAGATAGGCATCGGACATGATGGCGGTGAGAGGGGTCTTAAATTCGTGCGAGGCGTTCTGGACGAATTGGGTGAGCACTCGAATTCGTTCCTTTTCGAGCTTAACTTCCAACTCTCGTTCTTGCATTTTTTTGCGGCGGGTGATGTCCCGCAAGACGATGACACTACCTTGATGATTGCCACGCTGGTCGATGAGCACGGAAAGATCCCAATCGAAATATCGAAGTTGTGAACCCACTTGAATTTCGATTTCACGATGACCGGTATCGGTGGAATGCCATTCGCGTAATGCCGGAAAGAGGTTGTTCATGAGCTGACCGACGAAAACCGTATTCGGCTGTCCGGTGATTTCGGCCAGAAGCTGCTTCCCCATCGGGTTAATATCGACCAACCGGCGCTGTTCATCCATCACGAAGACCGGATCGCGCATGATTTCGACGACGGTATTGCGGGCGACAGGAACGAGGTCAAAGAGGTATTCATAGAGTAAGGCGTAGGTCATCACCAATCCGGTTAGGATGAAGGTGATAGGGGTGAGGTCAATCTGGCGCAGCGGGTTGAGGTCAAGCAGGCTGACAATATTCCCAATAATGGGAATCGTCACCCCGATCAGCAGGGTACGAATTTGCTGGCGATAGGGGCGTTCGGCGCGGCGGTAAGCCTGTACGAGCAGGCCATATATAAAGAACGTCAGGCCATAGGTGTAGATTATATGAATCCAAAACCATGGGCCGCCATCAAAAAACGCACTGGATTCGGGGGTACGTTTGCCCGCGAAGAATAACCCGTGAAATGGATCTGTCCACAAGAGTATCAGGGTGATGGCCGGTTCAATAATCAGCCAGAAGAGTGTCTGCTGGTTCAGCCAGCGATCGCGGTGGGTATAGGCCA
>JAFLCH010000204.1 GCA_017303775.1 Anaerolineae bacterium
CCATCATGTTGAGATTGCCATCAGGGCGCACAATGCCAATGTCGGCGTGCGGGTTGACGCGGCGAACAGCGTCCATGTCCGAGGTGTCGATCCAGCCGGTGAGCGCCGCGGCCATCATGTAGTACAGCGGGGGTTGGCTGCCTTCCTGCCGCCACGGAGCAGGATTTGCCGGATCTTGCGGTGGCAGTTGGAAGTTGTTGTCGGCCAGATATTTGACCATCGGATAATGCCAGAGTTCGTCCGAGGCCTCGAAAAGCGGAGTCACGATGCTGTAGATGACTGCCAGTGCGAGATAGGCGAGCAGGATTGTGTAAAGCCAGAAGCGGTGTGATGATGTCATGAGGTTTTTTGCAGCACCTGCTGTAAGAACTGGATGGTGTCGCGCCCGATCGATGACCAGTCAAAATGAAGGCTTAACGCGGCTGCTCCACGTTGGAGTTTGTAGCGAAACTCCGGCGATTGGTGGAGTTGGCGCAGGGCGTGTGAGAGCGCAGAGGTATTCCCCGGTGCGACGAGCAGCATGTTTTCAGCATGCTCGAAGGCCGGAATATCGACCTGCGGTGTGGTCGTCACAATCGGACAGTGATAGTGGATGGCTGCCATGAGACTGCCGCGCCGATAGGATGCACCATCGGTGAAGGGCAGCGCGACGGCATCGCTGGCGGTGAGATATGCGCCGACACTGGCTTCGTCTTCCAGATAGCCGGTCCAATGAATGTAATCTTCCAACTGAAGTTGTTGAACACGGTTTTGGAGTTGAGCGAGGTAGGCTGCGTTGGTGGGGTCGCTGCTGCCTGTTCCGCCACCGACCATGATCAGGCGGGCAGGAATAGCATCACGGCGCAGTTCTGCCACACTTTCGAACAGCGTTTCCAAGCCTTTGGTGTGATTGAATAGGCCGAAGTAGGCGATGAGAAAATCGTGTGGTTGGGCATGAGCAAGGGCACGCCATGCAGCCGGATTGAAATCTGCCGGTAAGGGGAGGCGGACGTTGCTGCCGATGGGAATCAGCGTGAGGCGGGGCAGGCCTTCAAGCTGCTGGAAGTCTTCGTGATTGGTTACGATGACTCCGGTAGATGTTCTGGCAAGATGCCGGACGACCCAATCTCGCAGGAAACCGGCTTTGGGGAAGAGATAAGGATGGCGCAGATCGTGGAAGGTGGTGACCAGCGGCAGCGTGGTCATTTGGGGCAGCAGGTGAATCCACGGCGACATGCCAAAAGCCGCGGTTTGAAATTGGAGATTGAGAATGTCGAGCTGGTGGCGCTTACTCCACTGGTTGATGCGGCTGAAAATGGTGTAATCCCAACGAGGAATGTTGTTTTCGAGCGTGATTGATGTGCTGGATTGAGCGGCCTGTGTGCCGCTGATGACGGCAACTTCATGCCCTTGTTCGGAGAGCACCTGCGCGAGGATGTGGGTGTATGCACCGACACCTCCTTGCATGGGCGGATATTCTCCGGTGATTAATCCGATGCGCATCAGTGTACCTGTAAGCCGGAACGAATGACCTGCCAGTAGGCGCGGACGCGCTCCTGCCGCAATTGACGTTTGTGACCGAGCAGTGATTTTGCTCCTTCGATGATCAACTGTGCCAGATAACTGATGAGCAGGAAGATGCGCAGCACTTGAGCGGTGAGCCAACCGTGGTAGAGGTGGAAGTAGCGCAGTTTGCTCTGCTGGAAGTGGATGTGTTTGCGCGCCGTGACTTGTTCGCTGCTTTTGCCACCGTGATGGATGATGCGGGAAGTGCCGAGATAGACGACACGCCAGCCGGCTGTTTTGGCGCGCTTGCACCAGTCGAGTTCTTCGGAATACATTACGTAGCCTTCATCAAGGCCGCCGATTTGCTGGTAGACTTCGCGGCGGGCTAGCAGCGCTGACCCCTGCACCCAATCAACATCCAAGGTGGCGTCCATAGGTGCATCGTTCACATAAAAATGATCGAGCAGCGAACGGGGAGCAAGCGGTTGCAGCCATGTGCTCTCGAAGAAGCCGAGCAGCGGCGTGGGAAAGCGGCGTCGTGAGGGTTGGGTCGTGCCATCAGTGTTCAAGGTGTGCGGGCCGAGGATACCAATCGTGGGATTGGCATCCATATAGGCAACCATTTGCGCGAGCGCATCATCGAGCACTTCGGTATCCGGGTTGAGCAGGAAAATGTAGCGACCGGTTGAGGTTTGGATGCCGATGTTATTGCAGCGGGTGAAACCAAGATTTTCGGATTGGCTGAGAAGGATGACCTGCGGGAAATGCTGACGTACCTGCTGTACGCTGTCATCGCTGCTAGCCGAGTCGACGACGATGACTTCCAAACGGTCAGCCGGAAAGGGCGAACGGTAAATGCTTTCCAAACAGGATTTGAGCAAGCCCGCTACATTCCAACTCACGATGATGATCGATAGATCCTTCAAGACAATTCCCTCTGCGCACCGAGCGAAGGGATTATAGCAGAATTTACAGGAGTTCTACCCGCTGATTACACTTCGATAACACATTGAGCGCATCCTGATTGTGTAAACGTGGGATAGAGCGATGGAGGTGAAGCGATGAAGAAGATCATGATTGGCGGGATTGCAGCGGCTCTCATGCTGCTGATGATGGGCGCTGTCAGCGCTCAGGAAGTGGGGGCGCGCACCGGGATGGGGCGTGCTGTCACACCGGTGCGCACCGTGCTCGCGGTGGCGGCAGCGGAAACCGGTTTGCCGGCGCGGAATCTGGCACGGCAGATGGCGACCGGGTTGTCGTTGGCAGATGTGATTGAAGCGAATGGCGGCGATGTGCAGGCGGTGATCGACGAGGCGATTGTGCAACTTCGTGAGCAGGTGGATACAGCACTGAGCAGCGGGCGTATTACGCAGGATCAGGCAGATCGTATTCTGGCGAATTTGGCAGATGTGGTGACGCGAAGTGTTAACGGGAATTTGCTACCCGACCGTTCGCAGCGGGATCATGTGGCTCGCAGGGCGTCGGAGCGTATCCTTGTGCAAGAAACGGCTGCTGCAACCGGTTTGACTCCGCTGGAAGTGCTGCGCGAAGTCCGACAGGGAAGCACATTAGCTGGCATCATTGAAGCGCATGGCGGCGATGTCGAGGCGGTTGTGAATGCGGCAGTGAACGCTGCTACCGAGCAGATCAATATGGCAGTTGCAAATGGGCGATTGGAACAGTCACAGGCGGATGCACTGCTGGCCAACCTGAGCACGGTGTATTCGCAGGCGGTGAACGGTGAGTATGGCGGGCGGGCAACTGAAGTGCTGGTGGGCGTCGGGGTGCTGCGATTGGCGGCTGATGAAACCGGGCTACCGGCGCGGGAGATCCTGAACGAAATGCGTGAGGGAAAGAGCCTCGCGGATGTGCTGACTGCTGAAGGCGTGGATGTTGCCGGATTTATTGACCGTGTGGTATCGGCTGCTCATGACCGTGCGCAGCGGGCAGTGGAGAATGGCCGGTTGACTCAGGCGGACGCTGATGCTCGAATCAGCCAATTTCGGGAACTATTGGTCGAACGGATTTATCTGACTGGCGCTGCTGCTTTCACCGGCTGAAAGAAACACATGCACCCGATTGATTTCAAAACCGTGCCGAATTCAGCACGGTTTTTATTCCGGCAGTTGAAATAAGCGGCGGGCATTCGCTGTTGTTTGTTCGGCGATAGCTTCGACAGTGGTTTGTTTGATGCTGGCGAGTCGTTCGGCAATCAACGGAATATAAGACGGTTCGTTGCGTTTGCCGCGATGGGGTACGGGGGTTAGGAACGGGCCATCCGTTTCAAGCAGGATTCGATCCAGCGGAATGCTGGCGGCGATGTGGCGGAGCGAATCCGCATTTTTATAGGTGATGGGGCCGGTGAATCCGAGATAGAAACCGGCGGCAAGTGCCTGTTCCGCGATGGATTCTGGCGCGGAAAAGGAATGCAGCACACCGGGACGGTCACGAAGCGGGGGTGGGAGAGTGGCTGCCCAACTTTCCAAAATGGCGATGACATCGTCGCTGGCTTCACGGTTGTGGATGATGACGGGGAGTTGTGATTCGGCAGCAAGGGTAAGCTGAACCTCGAAAGCTGACCACTGCTGGTCTTTGGGGCTTTCGCGCCAATAATAATCGAGGCCGATTTCCCCGATGGCAATCACATGCGAATTGCTGACCAGCGGGCGCAAGTCGTCGATCAACGCCGGGGTGAAGTCAACGGTGCTGTTGGGATGCACACCAACAGCCGCAAAGACGCCTGTGAACTGTTCACAGATCTGGAGGATTTCATGGCTGGTCGGCAGATCGATAGCCGGATTGATAATGGTCGTCACACCTATTTCAGCAGCACGCATGATGATGGCAGCGCGATCTTCGGCGTAGCTGTCGAAATTGATGTGACAGTGTGTGTCGACCAGTTTCACAGGTTATGTTCCGTCTTGAGCAGCCGGATGTCAGCCTCAACCATCATCTGAATGAGCTGTTCGAAGCTGACCTGTGGTTCCCAACCAAGTATTTTCTTGGCTTTGGACGGATCGCCAACGAGCAGGTCAACTTCTGCCGGACGCATGAAGCGTTCGTCCTGTACCGTATACTGCTTCCAGTCGAGATCAACGCTGCCAAAGGCGACATTCAGCAGTCGTTCAACCGAATGGGTTTGACCGGTGGCGACCACGAAATCCTCCGGCGTGTCCTGCTGGAGCATGAGCCACATGGCTTGCACATAATCACCGGCGAAGCCCCAGTCCCGCTGGGCATCAAGGTTGCCGATGCGCAGTTCGTTGGCTAAGCCCATCTTGATTTTCGCAACATGATAGCTGATTTTGCGCGTGACGAATTCAATGCCACGCCGGGGTGATTCATGGTTGAACAGGATGCCGCTGGTGGCGTGCATGTTATAGCTTTCGCGGTAGTTCACGGTGATCCAGTGCCCATAGACCTTGGCAACGCCATAGGGGCTGCGCGGGTAGAAAGGTGTTTCTTCACGCTGTGGGACTTCCTGAACTTTGCCGAACATTTCACTGCTGGAGGCTTGGTAAAAGCGAATGGCCGGGTCAACGGTGCGGATCGCATCTAGGACGCGAGTCACGCTCAAACCGGTCACATCCCCCGTGAAAACGGGTTGAGTCCATGATGTTTGGACGAAGCTTTGCGCCGCGAGGTTATAGACTTCCTGCGGGCGAACATCGCTGATGGCACGGGTCATGCTGGTTTGGTCAAGAATGTCACCGGAAATCAGGTTGATCTGATCTTGAATGTGGCGGATGCGTTCATAGTTGATGGTGCTGCTGCGACGGACAAGCCCAAAAACCTCGTAACCTTTTCCGAGCAGAAATTCTGCCAGATAAGAACCATCCTGCCCGGTGATACCGGTAATCAGGGCGCGTTTTTTCATGATGTTCTCCAATTTGTTCAGTGGTATGGCGAGTTAGCTTGTGATCCGTTTGGTAAGGCGGACTCTTATTCGCCAATCGTTTAATATATCAAGCAGTGTGGTTTCAAAGTCGATGGTTGGTTCCCAACCTGTTATTTGACGCAGGCGAGCGGCGTCCCCTTGAATGACAGGGATGTCGATTGGGAGCATACGTGCCGGATCGGTACGAACTTGAATCTCGACGCTGCTCAAGCGCAGCAGTGTATCTAACAGACTCTGGATGCTGTGTGTCTTCCCAGAGGCAATATTATAGACTTCACCGGGAATTCCCTTTTCCATAATGAGTTGATAGGCACGCACGATGTCGCGTACATCCGTGAAATCGCGCTGACCGGTGAGATTTCCCACTTCCATAACCGGTGGTTGTTGACTGGCTTCAATCCGTGCGACTTGAACAGCAAAGTCAGTCGCCACAAAACCTTCGCTCTGTCCGGGGCCGAAGTGATTGAATGGGCGCACCCGGATGATGGGCAGCTTATGGCTGAGGAAGTATTGCAGCGCGAGCAAATCCTGTGCGACTTTGCTCACGCCATAAGGATTGGCTGGTTGGAGAGGCGCATCCTCACTGATGGGCTGCTTAGAGATGCGAGTCGGGCCATAGATTTCGGCAGAACTGATCACGAGCAGGCGGGGCGATTGTTGCAGCGCAAGGCAGCCGAGAATGATGTTGAGCTGCAAACGAATGTTGTTTTCCAGCGTCTCCCATGGGATCGAAAACGAACGACGAGGGGAAGACTGCGCCGCCAGATGGTAAATCTGATCGGGTTGCACGGCTGCGAGCATGGCTTGAACGGCAGATTCGTTTTTCAAATCCAGTGCATGCCAAACGGTCGTATCGTCCTGCGATGATGCAGGTTCCAGCACCGTGCCATGCAGTTCGGCTTGCGGATAGCAAGTACGCAAGTGGTGTATCAGGTGCTGACCCACGAATCCGCCAGCACCGGTGATCAAAATTCGCACTGAATGCCTCGTTAAGGTTGTGTCGATGCCCGTAACATTATAACCGAAGCCCTGATTGAAACTAGGCCGGAGGCCGCGGATAGACGATCGCAAAAGCGCGTACCGCTGTGCCGGAAGCCTGCTGGTAGGCGATAACATCAATATGTTCGCCAGCATTGAGGGCTGTGTTCCAGAGCGAATAGGCGAGTTGATTTGAAACATTATCGATGATGTCTAAATCAAAGTTGCCTACTGGCATCAGTATCGGGTCGGATGCATTAGCGGGTTGAATATTGCTTACTAAGCGTTGAATCCCGACTGGAATGGTGAAACGATCGGGCTGCACTTCGTCCTCTTCGGTGCTTGCTGCTGTTGGTAGTGGTGTGGGCGACAGCGCCGAGAAACCCAGCCCAAGCAGCACATCTTCATCCGTGCTGACATTGATGAAACGCAGATACGGAGAACTGCCGTCGAATATCAGATTGCTATCCGGGAGCAAGAGGAGGTTGGCTGATCGCACGGTTTCACCATAGACGATGAGTGTGTATGTGTTGTTGAGTTCGAAGGTGTTATCAAGCTGATTGGCAACCTCATCTCCGCCGCTTAGAACGATAAACGGCGCATTAACATCTGGCAGAGCGGTAAAGGTGCTGCCTTGCCCGTAGCCGATTCCCTGAATGGCGAGGTTATCGCCCAGAAGAAGATCGAGCGTGCTGCCTTGTATCGCGTTGATGAGGCGTATTTGCGGCAGTTGTGCATTCGGCGCACTTGAGTCGAGAGTTGATCCTCCTTCTACTGCAATCGGTTCACTGATGATGAGCGGTGCGCCCTCCAAGCGACCCGTGACCAGATAGAGATAGGCATAGCCCGGTTCCAACTGCACATTTTCAGATCTTTCAATCGTGCTGCGGGTGTTGGTGGCATCGGCTGCGTTAAATAGGAACGAATAGCTGCCTGCGCTTATGGTGACCGCTTCCGGTGGTTGCCCGAAATACAACTGATCAATGGGAACCGGCGTATCGCTGGTGGTTTGCAGATCAACTTCGGAACGTTCCGACAGTGTGTTGACAAAAGCCAGACGGCTCTGGCCGGTTGTCACCGGTGTTAAGTCTTCGGCGTAACTCACCAACCGATAGTTGCCACTGCTGCCTAACAGCATAATTGCCATGTTCTCATCGGCGAGTTGTACCACTTGGCTGAGGAGCGGTTCAGTGATTGTACGATCGGCTCCAGCCGGATAGACTGCGGCGGTGTACTCACCTGTGGCGAAACTCTGACGACTCGTTGGACGACCATATTCAACACCTACATTCAGGATGGCCTCCCCCAAATAGACATCGGCACTTGGGAGATCAAATGCTGCGTTAAGGGCATGTACGGCCAC
>JAFLCH010000205.1 GCA_017303775.1 Anaerolineae bacterium
CGATTTCCAGCGCCGCCAATCCATCAGCGGCGGTGACTCGGGGTTCAACTCCATGAACCAGCACATCATAAAAATGTTTGATCTCAGTGGTATAAGGGTCTTCAATCAATGGACTGCGCGGTACAACAACATTCGCGCTGCCAGCCTGCTCCTTAAGGTGAATTCCCAGCGGCGCTGAACTGCCAGCCGGGTGTTCAACCAATCCTGCATCACCAGCCACTTCCAGCGCGGTGCGGAACATCCCTTGCGGATAAGCCCACCCGCCTTCAACATTGCTGATTGCCCCATTCCGATGCTGAAGAATCACCAAACCGTAATCCTCTCGCGCACCCGGATTCTGTCCTCGAACACTGCGTGCATAAACACTTTCCACATCGCCCGCTACCCAGCGCGCGTAATCAAAATCATGCACCATCAAATCCAGCATCATCCCGCCGGATTTCTCGCTGTCCATCAGCCAATTATCGGTTGCCCAAACCGGCAGCGCACTGCATCGTGTTAGACGCACCACAGCCACCCGCCCGATGTCACCGCGTTCAACCACCGCTTTAGTGCGCGCATATTCCGGAAAAAAGCGTACCACATGCGCCACTAACAGTTGAACACCTGCCTTTTCACAGGCTGCGATCATCTCTCGCCCCTGCTGGTGCGTGCGTGCCAGCGGCTTTTCGCAAACAACATGCTTTCCAGCTTCAGCAGCACGAATCGCGACACTGTGATGCGCATGTGTAGGCGTGCAAATATCAACGACATCAACCTGCTTCAATAGGGCATCAAGATCGCTAAACGATTGCGTCTGATATTCGCTTGCGAGGGTGGCTGCACGCTCCCCATCAACCGAATAAACCCCTGCAAGCGTCGCAGAAGTATGCGCCCATGCAGCAGCATGAGTCTTGCCCATGAGGCCGCTGCCCACAATTCCTACTTTCAACATAACAACTATTCCTTATCGTGAAAACAGTACTTATTCAAGTGCAGCGTACCCGGCATCTAGGCCATCCTCACTTGACTGCGCCGGACGTCAAACCACGAATAAGCTGCCGGGAGAAAATAATGTACAGGATGACGACCGGAATCGCCGCCAGCGATAGTGACGCCAGCACCGCGTTCCAATCGTTGACATATTGTCCCAAAAAGGCCTGCGCCCCTAATGTCACCGTCTTGTTCTGCTCGGACGGAGCCATAATCAATGGAAACCACAAATCATTCCAAATCGGGATCATGTTGAACACCAACACGGTTCCCAACGCCGGACGAATCAAAGGGAGAATCATCCAATAAATCCGGTACTCGCTCGCACCATCCACCCGTGCCGCGTCTTTCAAATCACGTGGAATATCGCGCATAAACTGTGACAAAACAAAGATCGCCAGTGGCAACCCCATCGCGGTATAAACCAGTATCAATCCGGTAAGAGTGTCAGCCAGCTTCAAACTGACGATCAACCGCAGAATGCTCACCGTCCCCAATCGAATGGGGATCATAATGCCCAGCGACAGGTACAATCCGAGGAAGGCGTTCCCGCGAAATTTGTACTCTGAAAGAGCATAAGCCGCCATCGTACCCGCAAAGAAAATCAGTACCAGCGATACAATCGTGACCGTCAAACTATTCATAAAATAGTTCGGGAACTGTGCTCGCTGGAAAACAGTCTCATAGCCTATCGGATTGAAGTTTTCAGCGTTGGGGAGTGCATACGGTGTGCTGAATATCGCCCGACGATCTTTAAGTGAGTTGATAATCACCAAGAATACCGGAAATAGCGCAATCGCCGTATACAACAGGAGTGCAGCATGCGCCGCCGCCAGTTGCAAAAATTGGCCGGGGCGGAAATTACGTACAATTCGGCTGTTCATCATGGACATTACTCCTAATATTCCACACGCAGCATGCGCCGCTGCCAGCCGAAGAAATACAACAGCACGCCCAACAGAATAATCATGAACATCACCCCCGCCACAGCCGCCCCCATTGTTGGGCTGCCTAACTGGAGTTGAAACCCGAAAAATGCCCGGTAGAACAATGTACCCAGAATATCGGTCGAAAAGTCTGGCCCTGCCAGCGCCGTCTGTGTCGTATAAATGAGGTCAAACGCATTAAAGTTACCCACAAATGTGAGCACACTCACAATCCCTACTGTCGGCAAAATCAGCGGAAACTTGATGCGCCAGAAAACGCTCCACGCCGTCGCGCCATCCACCCGCGCCGCCTCAATAATTTCATCCGGGATACTGATGAGCGCCGCCGTGAACAACATCATCGGCACCCCCACCCACTGCCACACCGAAACCAGCGACAAAATCGGCAAAGCAGTGCTGGCTTGCCCTAGCCATGGTTGATTCTTGATACCAAAAATCTCTAGAAAATCACCCGAAATCCCCCACAACGGGCTAAGGATCAACCGCCATATAAACCCGATCAACGTGACCGAAAGCACGGTAGGTGTAAAAATCAGGGTACGATAAATCGCCCGTCCGCGTATGAACTGTGAACTTAACAAAGTCGCCAGAAACAGCCCTAACGGATTCTGAACGAGCATGTGAATCGCAAAAAATACAAAATTGTTCCGAATAGCGCCCCACAATCGAGGTGCCCACAAATCATTCGTAAATAAGGTTCGATAATTTTGAATGCCCGCAAAAACTTCTTGTCCCTCGGCGTTAGTCGTGAACAAGCTTAACCGCAGCGAATCAACCAGCGGATAAATCATGAAAACGGTGTAGATAACAACCGCGGGAGCCAGAAATACAACGATATGAGTCGGGAATTTTTTATTCGTTCTGGACATCGCATCATGCCGTTCATTAATCGCTCAGGCAGGTATGGGAAAGATGAGGGAAGCAGCCCCACGGGCTGCCCCCCCACCGTTATAACCTTACGCAAATACACATCAACTGACGAACGACTTAGGGCGTGTACCAGGATTCCAGTCCACCCTGCACGAAATCACCTGCTTCTTGCGGGGTGTATTCGCCGTTCAGCAGCTTGGCGCTTGCCGCCCACAGGTCATTTTCGTTGTTCGGTTCGCCACGAGACAGAATCTGATAGGCCGAGCGAATAGTAGATGAACATTCGCTGCGCCAATCAAGGAACTGCTGTGCAACCGGGTCCTCAAGTGTAATTTCAACATCCGCCAGAGGGAAGAAACCGGGCAGCGCGTTGGCATACAAAGTAGCAAATTCGGCTGTCGTCATCCACTCAAGGAAGGTACGAGCCGCTTCGGCATTCGGGCTGGCTGCGTTCATGCCCATGGCAATGTCAGTGTGATCGCTGATAAAGCATTCACTCTGTCCATCCGGTACCGGCGGCTTGAACGCGCCCAATGTGAAGTCAGCCTGTGCATTGAAAGTCGAAATGTCCCACGAACCCGCAGGATAGATCGCACCCAATCCCAGAGCGAACATATTCTGTGAATCGGGATACTTCTGTGCCTGATAACCATCCGGCAGGAACGGTGTCCACTTCGCCAGTGCTTCCCACGCAGCGAGGAATCCACCTTCATTGTACTTGGCTGAACCATCAATCAAGCCCAATCGACCAGCTTCACCTTGCCAATAATTCGGGCCAATATTCTGGTAACCCATCGTAGCCGATTCCCACTGATCCGCTGTACCCATCACCAGCGGGGCAATACCCGCATCCTTAATCGTCTGGAGCAGCGTTAGGAATTCCGACTCAGTCGCAGGAACAGCCCAGCCATTTTCATCGAACATATCGACGTTATACATGAAACCATGAATAACGGAAGCCATCGGCACGCAGAAAACATCCGAACCATCATCCGTAATCCACGCGCTCTTGGCAACATCGCCGAAGTTTTCCATACCCGGCAGATCGTTCAGCGATGCCAGATTCCCATTCTGGAACAGTCCCAACGACACATCAAACGGACGACACGTAATCAGGTCACCCGCGGTGCCGCCTTCCAGCTTAGCATTCAGCGCAGCATTGTATTCCGTCGGCGCAGTCGGGGCAAAGACGACCTTGATCCCCGGATTCTGTGCTTCAAACGCCGGAATGATTGTGTCCGACCAAATCGTCAGGTCGTCATTACGCCAGCTTTCAATTGTCAGCGTAACCGGTTCCTGAGCACGAACACCAATGCCCACCATCATGAGCAGCAGCACCGATAGAATTAGCAGCTTCTTCATATTCTTGCTCCTGTTAATCATCTAAACAGCTTCCAGAACACATATTTACCGTCTTGGATTTGAAATGATGAATCGCCCTAACTCCTTTCTGCTCAGTGAGGCTTCCTGACCGGGAATTACAACCCAAGTTCCCGTTCCAACAAAAAAGCCCCGGCTCCAAACAAAATTGATCTATCATCCAACCCGTTTGCTACAATTTCGATCTGGCTGGTGATATACGGGAGTGTATTCTGCTTGATCGTCGTCCGTACCCGGTCAACAAATGAATCGCCAAATGTGAGTAAACTGCCCGTGAGAATAATGTATTGAGGGTTGAGCAGATTGATAGCAACCACCAGCGCCCTTCCAAGGTAAGTCGCCGCGCGCATCACCAGTGCAATTACCTGCGGGTCGCCCTGTGCATAAGCCTCACATAGAATGGTTGAGGTTATCTCGTGGTTTTGAGCTAATCGTGCCAGTATTGAATCGGGATAATCTTGAATAAATTGACGGGCATGGCGTTTCATACCCCACCATGTAACCAGCGTCTCTAAACAGCCTTTTTGCCCACAAATACACGGATCTTCCAACGGCATAAACGGTGTGTGCCCCAATTCGCCCGCAGCATGTCGGCTCCCCTGAACCATCCGACCATCCGCCAGAATCCCGACGCCAATCCCGTCGCCGATTTCAACGACCATCAGATTATCCACCCCCTGCGCCGCGCCAAACCGCTGCACCCCGATAGCCGCATAATTGCAGTCATTGCCAATATAGGCAGGTAGTTGGAATCGGTCAGTTAAAATCCGCGCTAACGGTAAATCATGCCACGCGAAATTCGCCGCCAGATGTATGACACCCTCATCACTATTGACGATCCCCGGCGTACCCACCGACAATCCCAACACAGGACGTGTCGCCTGTCGCAAAGTGCGCTCAACCACATCAATCATCAGTGCCACCAATGCATCCGAGGTAATGTCATTCAGCGCAACACGCTCCTGTCCAACAATATGCATCCGCAAATCAAGCAGTGACGCGGTGATGGAGGTATTGTTCAACACAATGCCAACCATCTGATAAGCATCCGGATTAATAGCCAATAAGGTTGGTTTCTTCCCTACCTTATCAAAAACGTTCTCCGGCCCTAGTTCAGCGATCAGCCCCTTCTCGATCAAACCCTGAGTCAATTCCGTCACGGAAGGGCGCGACAAATGGGTAAGCTTCGCCAAATTCACGCGCGAAATCGATTCGTGCGCGTAAATTTCACGCAGGATAAGTGCTTCGTTGTGTTGCTTTAGATGAGTTGGTGTTACTTTACGATCAAGTTTATTTTGTAACAAGGTCAATAGTATTTGTAAACATTACGAACAAATTCAATTTAACATGCTTCAATAAGGCTGTCAAGAAACCCCATACCTCATAAAGTGCTTCATATCTTGTCAGTTTCGCACAATCTTTTCCGGCATGCGAAAAGATTTCTCGGTAAAATACACAAGATGTACTGCAAGTTACCATACAAGGGATACACACAATGCAGCAGATCGCTGTTGGCCAAATTGGTGAAGCAACACAAACGGTAACCGAAGCGCTCACAGCCCAAAGCATGGGGAGCGGCAGCCTCCCGGTCTTTGCCACACCGGCACTCATCGCCTTGATGGAATCAGCCGCCACCGTCGCTCTCAAATCTAGTCTTCCTCCGGATCAAACCTCCGTCGGCATCAGTGTGAACATCCGCCATCTCGCTGCCACAGCGCTGGCGAAAACAGTCCGCGCCCGCGCCGAAATCACAGCCGTTGAAGGCCGTCAAATCACCTTTTCAGTTCAGGCGTGGGATGAAACACAATTGATCGGCGAAGGTACGCACATCCGTGTCATCGTGGAAATAGAACGATTTCTTCGCCGCGTCAATAGTTGAACACTAAACCGACTGTTCACCCGCGTCTGCAAAAAGCCTATAATCTTCCGTGGCTTGGCTCACTTAAAACATCTCAGCCCTATTGGTCAGCCCGGAGCATCAGCCATTATGGCATTCCAATCCTTCATCAACCGTCTGCGTCCATCCAAAAAACGCCGCGTCGCCGTCATCGGCCTCGACTGTGCCGCCCCCGAACTGGTCTTCGAACGCTGGGCGGATGAACTACCTAACCTCACAGCGCTCCGTCAGCGCGGAGCATACGGAGAACTGGAAAGCATCATTCCGGCTATCACCGTACCCGCGTGGTCATGCATGATGTCTGGCAAAGACCCCGGCACACTCGGTGTATACGGCTTCCGTAACCGCGCTGACCACAGCTACAACGGTCTCTCAGTTGCCAACTCAACCGCCATCCGTGAACCGCGTTTATGGGACATCCTTTCCAACCACGGTAAGCGCACGATTGCTCTCGGTGTGCCCCAAACCTACCCACCCCAACCGATCAACGGGGAAATGGTAAGCTGCTTTCTCACACCCGGCACCGACATGGACTTTACCTATCCCCCAAGTCTCAAACAGGATATTCAGCGTTGGGTAGATAACTACATGACCGATGTCAAAGGCTTTCGTACCGATGACAAAGGTTGGCTACTGGAGCAAATCCGTACCATGACTCTCCAGCGTTTTGAGGTCGCGCGTCAGCTCATCAGCCGTAGTGATTGGGACTTTTTCATGATGGTCGAAATCGGCGTGGATCGGATGCATCATGGTTTCTGGAAGGACATGGACCCAACCCATCGAAAGCACGATCCGAACTCACCATATCGCGATGCAATCCGCAACTACTATCACCTGATCGACCGCGAAATCGGCACACTCCTTCAGCACTTTGATGACAACACTGCGGTTTTCATCGTCTCAGATCATGGTGCGCGCAAGATGGAAGGCGGCATTTGCCTCAACGAATGGCTCATCCGTGAAGGATATCTTGTCCTTGCCGAACCGCTTGCCCCCAATGGCAGTCCGCAGCGCCTTGACCAGTTACAAATCGACTGGAGCAAAACCCGCGCGTGGGGGGATGGAGGCTATTACGGTCGTGTTTTCATTAATCTTCAGGGACGTGAACCACAGGGCATTGTATCCCCTGCCAGCTATGACTCCCTGCGCGCCGAACTGGCATCCCGCTTAGAAACACTCGGTGATGAACACGGAGCGCCCATCGGTACGCGCTGCTTTACCCCGGAAAGCCTATATCAACAGGTCAATGGTGTCGCACCGGATTTGCTCGTCTACTTCGGGAATCTTGCATGGCGTTCCATTGGTACGGTAGGCTGGAACACCCTGCATGTTTTCGAAAATGATACCGGTCCTGACGAAGCTAACCATGCTCAAATGGGTATGCTCATCTACAATGATCCACAAACCAATCTAGGCGGCGCGTGCCTCTCCAACATGCATCTCATGCAAGTCGCGCCAACCATCCTCAAGCTCTTTGGAATTCCAATTCCACACGACATGCAAAAGCCCCCCATCGAGATCATTGCCAGCGCGCGTGCTTGATGTAAGCTTCTTTGTTGATGAGGTTTGACACGCCGCCTGCAACCGCATAAACTCTAACCTCAATAAGGTTAAATAGGGTTGGCTTCTTTA
>JAFLCH010000206.1 GCA_017303775.1 Anaerolineae bacterium
AGAGAGTGCGCCGCCGCCGCTGCTGCTGCAAAACGTCAGGATGAACGATCCATCACTTGAATCTGTAACAGATACCCCAACCGCAGTGCCGCCCCTTCCACCAGCGCCGCAGCCTGTTCCAGCGCCGCTTCCAGCGTCATCGGCTTCGGGATAACCGGCAGCACCGCCGCGATTCCAGCCTCATGCAGCACCGCGTCGTCCGTGTTCAGCCCGCCCACCAGCGCCACCGTCGCCACGCCCTGTTCCCGTGCCCGCCGCGCCACACCAATCGGCCCTTTACCGTAAACCGTCTGCGCGTCCATCTGCCCCTCGCCGGTCAGCACCAAACCCGCGTTTTTCAAGTGCGCGTCAAACCCGTTGAAGTCCAGCAGCAAATCAACCCCGGACTCGATCCGTCCGCCCAAAAACGCCATCAATCCAGCCGAAAGCGCCCCCGCCGCGCCCCCGCCTTCCACCGCCAGCACATCCACGCCCACCTGCTCCCGCACCACTCCGAAGAAGTGCGTCAGGTTGTGCTCCAAAATCACCACATCCTCGGCGGAAGCCCCCTTCTGCGGCCCGAACACCGCTGCCGCTCCTGTCTCACCAATCGTCGGATTCGTCACGTCCGAGGCGATAATCACATCCACCTCGCGCCATCGCGCATCGAGCCTGCTGCTGTCCACCTGCGTCACCCGGCTCAAACCACCCCCGCCGGGCGGAATATCCACCCCTTGCGCATCCAGCAGTCGCACCCCCAGCGCTTGCAGCGCCCCCGCCCCGCCGTCCACCGTCGCGCTGCCGCCCATCCCTACCACGATACGCCGCGCCCCGCGTTCCAGCGCCGTTTGCAGCAGTTGTCCCGTGCCGTATGTGCTCGCACCCAGCGCGTCCAGTTCGTCCGCCCGCAGCAGTTCCAAACCGGAAGCCAGCGCCATCTCCACCACCGCCGTCTCACCGTCCGGCAGCAAACCCAGCGCCGCGCGTGTCGGTCGGTTGAGCGGATCACGTACCGTCGTTTCAATTCGTTCTCCGCCGTTCGCCAAAAACGCGTCCAGCGTCCCGTTTCCCCCGTCTGCGATCGGCAGGATCACCCGTTCACCCTCCAAGCCGGAACGTTCCAACCCGCGTGCCATAGCCTCGGCGGCCTCGCGTGCGCTCAAGCTGTGCTTGAACGCCCCCGGTGCGATGATAATCGTCTTCATGGTGCCCAATTCAAATAACTAATCGTCCCTTCTTGATGATTCGTCAGCAGTCGCCGGTCTTCTCCCTTCCGGCTCACAATCCATACCTGTGGCACAGGGTCAACCGTCCGTCCCGTGTCCACATACGCCACCATCTCCCCGTCCGGGCTAAACACCGGCTGAGGAGGGAAGCTGCTCGCCCGCACCACCTGTGTCGCGGTATTAATCGTCATATCCTGCACGAACGCATCAAACACCGTCGCAGCCACCAAATGCCGCCCGTCCGGACTGAATCGCATATGCACACCGTAGTACGGAGTCCCGCGTAATTCTTGGAGTGGGAACTCGGTCATCTCAGCCGTACTCGCCTGTGTCAGCAGTCCGCCCGTCTCTCCGGTGCGGTCATTGCGCTCTGTCTTGAAGTAATACAAGTCCGTCGTTCCGGTTCGGAAGCTCAAGTTGAAGTCCGGCCCGAATCCCGTCGGTCGCGTCAGCGGTGGATACAGCGTCCCGTTGCTCACGTCCACCCCATAAACCGCGTTGCTGCTCAAGAAGATATACGTCCCCGCATCATTCCATGCCATGCTCTCCACTGCGTTAAACGTTGTCTGTACCAGCATCCGTTGGTTATTGCCCGTCGGGCATTGTCCCCCGCCGAAAATACCCGCCGTAAAAATCCCCAACTGCCCGTCTGAACTTGGCGAAGCCGCGAAAGCAATCGTCTTGCTATCTGCCGACCACGCCAGCGCCGCGATCCGCCCATAACCCACACACGAAACCGGCAGCGGTTGATAGTCGTTTCCCGCGTTCAGCGGAATGATGAACACCTCCCGCGCGCTCCCCGATCCCTGTTTCACATACGCCAGATACTGCCCATCCGGCGACAGCGTCAAATGACTCGGCGCACCCCCAATGTCAATCAAATCCTCAGCCGAACCATCCGCCTCCAACATCGCCACCGAATCGCCGTTAAACACGAAGAACAGTGTTCCCCGGTCAACGATGCCTGCGGTAGCCGTCGGAAGCGCCACATCGACCGCAGGTTGTGTCACCACAGACTCAGGCGTCCATGTAGGCGGCAGCGTCGGTGGCGCATTACGAGTCGCGTCAGCCGCCCGTGTCGCGGTCAGGTCAACCGCCGCTTGGGTCACAACCTGTATGGTCGCCGCGTCATTCGTCGAAATCGCGTTCAAATCCATCTGCGTAGGCAGCGCCTCTGTCTGCGAATCACACGCCGCCAGCACCACCAGCACACACATCAGGGCAAAACATCTACGGACTTGCGACCCACTCATTTTCATAACCAGCAACCTCAAATCGGGACTAACGGACATTCCCGCATTATAACGTCGGTCAAAAGGAGCGCATCAAATGAACAGCGCCGGATCGATTCGCACAAACACCGAATCCCCCATCGCCGTGACCTCCTGCGCCGTTCCCAGTTCACAAAGCACCCGCGTCTTCCGCCCCACCTCACCTTCCACCCACGCCTTCAGATGAATCGGCTGATCCATCGGCGTAGGCTTGAGAAACTTCACACCCAACGAACCCGTCACCGACGCGATCAACGGCTTACTTCCCGGTTCGCGCCCCTCCGCTCGATACCCGAAAGCCATCGCCGTCCAGTTCGAGTGACAATCAATCAACGACGCGATCAATCCACCATACATCGCATTCTTGAATCCCGACGAAAACTTCGCCTCTGGCTCAAACCGGCACACCACAAACTGCCCGTCCGCCGACCAATAACTCTTGATCTGCAATCCCTCCGCGTTAGCCGAGCCGCAGCCATAGCAGGTTCCCGTGGGTAAACAAATATCTTGTAACGCTGTCGAATCATTCACAATTTCAGTACTCATTATTTTTTATGATTTCATGTTCAAGGTACGCCCATTATAATCTAACACATTCACATCAATCGCGAATAAAGTGCATCATGCAGCCACAACGAATTGTCGTCAAACTTGGAACCAGCACCCTCACCGCTGGCACAAAACAGCTCAACCGCCAGCGCATTCTGGAGATCGTCCAGCAGATCGCTCGTCTCCATCAGGCCGGTCATGAAATGGTCGTCGTCTCCTCAGGGGCCATGGCCGCCGGACGCGAACGCCTCGGCTTTCCGGAAATATCGCGCTCTGTACCCGCCAAACAAATGCTCAGCGCCATCGGTCAGGGTCATCTCATGCACATCTACAGCCAGCTTTTCGATCTCTTCCAGATCGTAGTCGGTCAGGTGCTGCTCACCCGCGACGATCTAGGAGATCGCGCCCGCTATCTCAACATCCGCGACACCCTCACCACCCTGCTTGAACACCACATCATTCCCATCATCAACGAAAACGATACCACCGCCACCCACGAAATTCGCGTCGGAGACAATGACAATCTTTCCGCGCTCGTCGCCAACCTGCTCGAAGCCGATACCTTGATCATCCTCACCGATATTCCCGGCCTCTACACAGCCGACCCGCGCAGCAAACCCGACGCGCAGCTTATCCCCCTCGTCGAACAAATCGACGAGTCAACCTATGCGCTGGCAGGTGGCGCAGGCTCAAGCGTCGGCACAGGCGGTATGCTCACCAAAATTCAAGCCGCCCATCTTGCCAGCCGCAGCGGCGTCACCACCATCATCGCCAACGGTACGCTGCCGGATGTCATCGGGCGCATCATACACGGCGAGTCGCTCGGCACGCGCTTTCACCCCGCCGCCACACACTTGGAAGGCCGCAAACGCTGGCTCTTGGCCGAAAAACCGCACGGCAAGTTATCCGTGGATGCCGGAGCGTCACGCAAACTGCTCAAAGGGGGTGCCAGCCTCTTGCCAGTTGGTATTACCGGCGTCGAAGGCTCATTTGAACGCGGCGAACCGCTTGGCATCCTCTCACCAGAAGGGAAAATCATCGCCCACGGTGTCACCAGCTATAGCAGCGCCGACATCGCGCGCCTCTGTGGCAAACAAAGCAGCAGTATCGTGGATATTTTAGGGTATAGTTATGGGGATGCAGTCATCCACCGCAACAATCTGGTGCTGCTGAAATAATCACCTCCAATCCGGGTACGAGTACAGAGCAGGAGGAGCTATGGCGGACATGATCGCTTCGCCCGAACGAACCTACACCATAGATGAGTTTTGGGATTATGCCCACCTTCCCGAAAATGCAGGTCGCAGATTTGAACTTGTGAATGGAGAAATACGGGAAATGGTACCAGCCGGTGGAGAACACGGTGAAATCGGTGGTGACTTTTTTGGTCTCATCTGGACACACAACAAAAAACACCACTTAGGCCGCGTCACAGCAGCCGAAACAGGTTACGTTCTAGGCATCCGACCGGATGGCAAACCGGATGTCCGCGCACCGGATGTCGGCTTTGTCAGCATCGAACGCGCTCCAAAGCCCTTTGGCAGCAAGTTCATCCCCCTCGTCCCTGATCTTGCTGTCGAAATTGTCTCTCCCGGTGACGAAGCATGGGAGATAGAAGAAAAGGTGCTAGACTACCTGCGTTACGGCGTTCGTCTGGTCTGGGTCGTCTATCCTGCTTCCAGAACCATCATCTCGCATACGCGTGATCAGGTGCAGCGTCTCGCCGCCGACGATCTCTTGGATGGAGGCGACGTCCTCCCCGGTTTCACCATCAAAGTCAGCGACATTTTCCCGAAATAGAATCGAGTAGAAACAACATCCGATGATAGACGCAATCGAAACACAAATCGACCTCATCGAACTGGGTAAAAACGCCAGAGCAGCAGGCATCCAACTAGCCCGCGCTACCACCGCTCAGAAAAACGCTGTCATTCTTGCGCTGGCCGCAGCCTTAGAAGCCAATACGCCGTCCATCCTTGCAGCCAACAAACTCGATGTAGACGAAGCGCGCGCCAACGGAACGGACGAAATCTGGATCAAAGATCGCCTCGATCTCACCAAACGCATGACCGGCATGATCGCCGATGTTCGCAAAGTCGCCGAATTGCCCGATCCGGTGGGCAAAGTCTTTGACGAGCAAACCCTCGCCAACGGCCTCCACGTCAGCAAGCGCCGCACACCGCTCGGTGTCTTGGGTGTCATCTACGAAGCCCGCCCCAATGTCACTATCGACGTAGCCGTGCTCGCCATCAAAAGCAGCAACGCCGCCATCCTACGGGGTGGCAAAGAAGCCATGCGCAGCAACCTCGCCATGATTAAAGTCCTGCGCGACACCCTCGTCGCTAACGGCCTGTCCGCCGACATCATCCAGTACATCGAAAGCACCGACCGCCGCTACGTAGGGGAAATGCTGCGCCTCCACCAATACATCGACCTGATTATCCCGCGCGGTGGCAACGATCTGCACCGCTTCTGCCGCGAGAACAGTACCATTCCAGTCATCACGGGCGGCATCGGGGTCTGTCATCTGTTCGTAGACGAATCGGCAGATTTAGACGCCGTTCTACCCGTCATTCACAACGCCAAGACCCAGCGTCCTGCCACCTGCAATGCCGTCGAAACCGTGCTCGTCCACACCAACATTGCCGCCAGCTTCTTGCCCCGCCTCGTCGAACATCTCGCCAAAGATGGCGTCACCTTCCGCGCTGAACCCAAAGCGCTAGCCGCCTTGCATGGCGTCGGAGGTGACCATGTGCAAGCCGCTGGCCCCGAAGATTTCGATATGGAATGGTACGCGCTGATTCTCAGTCTCAAAGTCGTGGATAACTTGGACGAAGCCATCAACCACATCCGCCAGCACAGCACCCAGCATTCCGATGGCATCCTCACCCGAAACGTCGATAACGCCAACCGCTTCCTCGATGAAGTCGACTCAGCTGCGGTTTACTGGAATGCCAGTACCCGCTTCACCGATGGCAGTGCCCTCGGCCTCGGTGCCGAAATTGCCGTCAGCACACAGAAGCTTCATGCCCGCGGGCCGATGGCGCTAGAAGAACTAACCACCTATAAGTGGGTGATCATTGGAGAAAACCATCTCCGTCCTTGACCGGATGACAAAACTCACCTAAATTGTCTATAGGTTATTTTCGAAAATCGCAT
This sequence comes from Anaerolineae bacterium, assembly GCA_017303775.1. GTDB lineage: Bacteria > Chloroflexota > Anaerolineae > Aggregatilineales > Phototrophicaceae > CFX2. The sequence continues at coordinate 6,185 of JAFLCH010000206.1, forward strand.
AAATCCTTAACCCTTTATCAAGCTACTTAATAACTACAATGATAAAGTAAGGATTTAGCCAACTAAACTATTGTGTGCGTTTGTCATCGAGGAATACCGTGATGCAAATCTTGTTGGTGGAAGACAATTCAGATATGCGAGTCCTGCTTCAAGAAATGTTGCAAATGGGCGGGCATGAAGTTGAAATCGGACGCACGGGTGAAGAAGCTGTAAGCGTTCTCGAATCTTTATCTCAACTTCCCGAAATCATCATCAGCGATTTGACCATGCCGCGCATGGATGGCATCACACTCCTGAATGTCGTTCGCGAAAACCCTCTCTGGGCCAATGTTCGCTTTGTCATCATGAGCGCCAACGTTTTTGATGATCGCCTCACTCCGGAAACAACCGCCATGCTCGATGGTGTGCTCCCCAAACCCTTTAGTCTGGATGATTTAGCTTCAATACTGAACTGACAATCTTCGTATGTCCAAAACACTCATCATCCTGAATCCGCATGCCGGTAGTGGGCGTGCTGGCCGCGTCTGGAAGGAATTGGAACCCCTCCTCTGGGAACAGTTGGGCGAACTCGTAGTCGCCGTCACCCAGCGCACCGAAGAAGTCGCCGAACATCTCGACAAAGCACATGCCTCCGGCCTCACCCGCGTCATCTCCATTGGCGGGGACGGAACCAATCATACCTTGGTCAACGCCCTTGCCGATCTCAACGAACGCTATCCCGATGGTCAGCAGATGATCTACGGCAATCTACCCATCGGCTCTGGCCGTGATTGGGCGCGCTTTAAGAAAATCCCGCTGGACATCTACAAAGCCGCTCGTTGGATTGCAACCGCCCAGCCCACCGCCACCGATGTCGGATTGCTCACCTTCGGGGATAAACGTGAGCACTTCCTCAACATCGCCAGCGTCGGCCTCAGTGGAGAAGTTGACCGCCGCGTGAATGCTACCCCGGTACGCCGCCCATGGACATTCCTAAAAGCGACCATACAAACCATCCTCACCTACCGTCCTCAGCCCATGCAAATCCGTTTGGATCATCAAGACTGGTACGAAGGCAGCACCTACGTGGTCGCCATTGCCAATGGCAGCACCTTCGGTCATGGCATGAGGATCGCGCCCAATGCCCGTACAGACGATGGCCTCTTTGATGTCATCCTCGTAAAAGGGGTCTCGCGCCCGGTCATCCTCAGCGCCCTGCATCAGGTCTACAGCGGTCAGCACCTGACCCATCCCGCTGTCCGTCATGCGCAGGCACGACTCATTGAAATTAACGGGCTAAAAAATTCGCTCGCGTTGGACTTGGACGGTGAGCATACAGCCGGTCAGAACATGAGCTTCCGCGTTCAACCCGGTCTGCTCAAAATTCTTTCCTGACTCACCTCAAACTGCCGGGGGTTTTTCAATCGGCTTGAATTGGCGTGGCCCATATTGGTCAATCACCAGCAGCGGGCCATTCCGCAGTACATTGACTCCATCTTTGAGGAGTCGTTGGAACAATTCCATAAA
>JAFLCH010000207.1 GCA_017303775.1 Anaerolineae bacterium
CCTGTTGATGCAAACTGCTTGACATCCTCCAAAACAGACGTTATTCTATTCACACGTGTCAATTGACACGAAACAATAAACCAAAGTAACATTATTTAACCTCTTATGAAAAGACCTACACAAAAAGATGTTGCTCAAAAAGCCGGCGTTTCCCGATCAACGGTCTCTTACGTACTGAATGATCAAACCGATCTGAAAATCCCCATTTCAGACGAAACCCGGCAGCGTGTCATGGATGCCATCACCGAATTGGGTTATGAACCCGATGCCCGCGCCCAATCCCTGCGCAGCGGTGATACCAATATTGTTGGTGTCATCATTCCTGTGATCCAGAACCCTTTCTTCTGGCAAATTCTGTCCGGGATTTCCGCCGGGTTGCAGGAAAATGGTTACAGCCTCTATTTGTCTCACCATCCGTTAGATTTACAGCAGGAAGCCAACACGATCCGTGCCTTGACTCGCCAACCGGTGGATGGATTTATCCTGCTTGCAGCGATCAAATACCTGCTGCCGCGGTTGAGTGATCATCTGCGCAAGTCAGGCAAGCCAATTGTTGAAATTACCGCAGCAAAAGCCGAGTTCGATCATGTTGTCCACTCCTATTCCAGCGGAACACGCGCACTCATGAACCATCTTCTGGAACTTGGACACCGGCAAATTGGATTCATCTACGGGATTACGAACGAGGTACAGGGGTTTGACCGCTTGCTCATTTATCGCGAGATGCTGACGGAGGCGGGGCTACAGCCCTATGAGGTGCACTGCACCGAGAGTTTAGAGGATGCCTATCAAGCCGCCTACAGGCTGCTACAGAGCAAGAACCGCCCCACGGCCTTAGTCGTGATTAACGATATGCTGGCGATTGCGGTTATGCGAGCTGCAAACGATCTGGGGCTAAGTATCCCGCATGATTTGTCTGTAGCCAGTTTCGACGACATCCCGTTTTCCAATTACACATTCCCGCGCCTCACGACTGTTTCGGGTAAATCCGAAGATAGTGGGCGCGAAGCCGTTCACTTACTGCTCCAGCGCTTCGCGGAACCCAATCTGCCTCAGCAGATGTCGACACCGGATGTCAATCTCATCATACGCGAATCGACAGGCCCGGTAAGCCGGCTGAAGTAGAGCGAAGAAAAACGTAGAGCAAAGCCAAGCGAAAGTATTGCGATTCTATTGCATAAAAGAATTATTTCAGGAGAACTCAATGAAAAAGAAACTTTCACACCAAATAGTTTTGCACTTGCCGCATCAGCAGTTGTAGCACAACCACGCCAACGCCATTGAATGCCTGCAAAACGAGAATAAAGGAAGTTTCTTGATGTACAGAATGTCAGGGGTTACCCACTTTTTCAAGCGCAACGCTGCCGCTTATCTGTTCCTCACGCCTTGGCTGATCGGTTTTTTCGTACTCACCCTTTACCCATTGGCATATTCGCTAGGGCTTAGCTTCACAAATTATGACTTCACAAAACCGGACTCAACGGAATGGATCGGCTTAGGGAATTATCTGAAAATGTTCGGGTCGCTGTTTGGTCTGTCCCAATTCACCGCAGTCAACGGTGAGATGATGCGCGTAGATCCATATTACCTAAAATCACTGTCCGTGACATTGATCTACGTCTTCGTTTCGGTACCGCTGAAGCTCGTCTTCGCGCTCGCAGTAGCCGTACTGATGAACCAGAAACTGCGCGGCATATCCTTCTACCGTGTCGTGTACTACATCCCCACGCTCCTCGGTGGCTCAGTCGCAATCGCAGTCCTGTGGAGAAAACTTTTCGAGAAAGACGGGCTGATAAACGGCGTGCTGTCCGCCTTCGGCTTTACCGATCTACCAAGTTGGATCACCAATCCGAACTTCGCTCTAGGGACGCTTATCCTGCTGTCCGTTTGGCAATTCGGTTCGTCGATGATCATCTTCCTCGCAGGCATGAAGCAAATTCCACAAGAGTACTACGACGCAGCAAGTGTAGACGGCGCGACAAAGGTTCGGCGGTTCTTCTCCATCACACTCCCCCTACTCTCGCCCGTTATTCTGTTCACCCTTGTCATACAAATAATATCGGCGTTTCAGGTGTTCACCCAAGCCTACATCATCGGTGGTGGCAAGGGAGGGGTACTGAACTCCACGCTCTTCTATACCCTTCACCTCTACATTCAGGGTTGGACATATCACCAGATGGGATACGCCTCAGCAATGGCGTGGGTCTTGCTGCTCATCATTGGCGGCTTCACGGCGATTGTCTTCAGATCATCAGACTGGTGGGTGTCTTATGGAGTCGGTGAATAAAATGAAAACCAGAACAATTGCAGGTCATTCATTATCCCATCTATTCATAATCGGCTTAGGGCTGTTTATGGTCTATCCGGTGGTCTGGATGATCGTCAGTTCATTCAAGGCCAACAACGAAATCTTCAGTAATCCGGGACTTATCCCCACAACACTGACCTTCGAAAACTACATCACCGGTTGGAGAGGCTACGCGGGGACATCTTTCGAGACCTTCTTCATCAATTCGCTCCTCATGTGTGCGGCAGCCATCATCGGCAATCTCATATCCTGCACAATGGCAGCTTACGCCTTCGCGCGGCTCAACTTCACCGGTAAGCGCTTCTGGTTCATGATCATGATGATAACGCTGATGCTGCCGGGGCATGTCACGCTCGTACCGCGTTATATCTTGTTGAACAACTTCGGGTGGGTCGGTTCGTATCTCCCCATTATCGTGCCAAAATTCCTCGCAACAGATGCGTTCTTCGTATTTCTACTCGTACAGTTCATACGTGGCATCCCGAAAGAAATCGAGGAAGCAGCAATTGTTGATGGATGTACAAAAGTTGGCGTGTTCCTGCGCATTATCGTCCCGCTGGCTACCCCGGCGCTCGTGACAACAGCGCTGTTTACATTCCTCTGGACGTGGGATGACTTTTTCAACCACCTGCTCTATCTCACGAGGCCAGATATCTTCACTGTATCAAGAGCCTTACGCACCTTCGTCGGCGACGCAGGCGCAGTCTCCAATTGGGGCGGCGCATTAGCGATGGCCACGCTCTCTATAGTTCCCGCCTTTATCCTCTTCTTCTCCCTGCAGAAATACTTCGTACAGGGTATCGCGACCACGGGCATAAAGGGTTAGCGCATTACAGGAGAAACAAACATGAAATGATAATACCCGCGTATATCCAGTTTATCCGCTCAAACTATAGACTTTTTCAGAAACAGGAGATTCAATGATGAGAAAAGTTTCTATCGCCTTCATAGTGCTGCTTTCGCTGCTGCTCGTGTTCTCGATTCAACCGATCATGGCACAAAGCGAGCTACCTGCTTACACCGGTGGCCCGGCTGAACTCCGTATGGGTTGGTGGGGCAACGACGACCGTGCCCAAAGAACTCAACAGGTAATTGAACTGTTCCAAGCAGCTTATCCCGACATCAAAGTCATAGGTGAACCCAATGGCGGCGCAGGGGATCATTTTCAGATTCTGGACACACAGCTAGCAGCCAACAATGCCCCCGATATTATCCAATTCGGTGGCAATTGGCCCGACTACCAGCAGTATCTTGAACCGCTCAATGACTATCTCGGAAATCAGCTCTTAATCAATACGCCCGAACAATTTGATCAAACGGCGCTCATTCCTGCTACGGCAGCCGATGACAATCTGTATGCCGTAAGCCTTGGCACGAACACACTCGTTCTCGCCTATAACAAGTCCATGATTGAAGCAGCAGGAGCTGAACCGCCGCAGGATAATCTGAATTGGGAAGAACTGATCGCCTACGGGAGAGAGCTTAAAGAAAAACTCCCCGAAGGAGTCGCTCCCTTCGTCGACAACAGCACCAATCAGGCGAACTATCTCAGCTACTTCTACACCCAACTCGGTACCCCGATTTGGACTTTAGACGAGGGTGGCACATCCTACGCAACCATTGAGTCGGCTCAACAATGGCTTCAAATGTGGGCGGATATGCGTGCAGAGGGGCTAATTCCCGACGCAGACACAACCTACACCTACACCGAAACAGGCCCTGATAACTCGGCTTTCGTAGTGGGCAAGGCCGCCATCAATTTAATTTGGAGCAATCAGGGTGCAGCCTATCAAGCAGCCATGACCGATGAAATTGGTCTGACTACACTCCCGGACGGCGGAGAACCAGCCTACGCGATTCAGATGAGCCAGTACTTGGCGATCAACAAGAATAGCGCTAACAAAGAAGCAGCAGCACTGTTTATCAACTTCTTCGTTACCAGCCCTGAAGCAGGTGCGATTCTCCAAACCAATCGCGGCATCCCGTCCTCACCGGTCGTGCGGCAAGCAATCGCAGATCAAGCTACATCCACCGATGCAGCCGTTTACCGGATCTATGATGTGATCGCTGATCGTACCATCCCGCAAGGGCCAAATCTCCCGAATGATCAAGAGTTTGTGAACGAACTCGTGCTCATCGGGCAGCGTATCGCTTATGGAGAATTCACGGTTGAGCAAGCGGCTGAGGAGTTGCAAGCATTGATCGAGCGTCTGGCCGTCAAGTAGCTTCCAACCATAACAGCACGTATCATCGGCGCGGGGTGTATAACCCCGCGCTCTTTCACATCATCTTTATGATGGCCTGAGTCCTTTCGAAAGTACCTATTGAATCCCCAAGCTAATCGATATGGCGAAGTTGGATAGATTATTTCGTGTCATCATGCTGCGCATCGAACCAGTTTGGATGATAGATTTTTACGGACGTTGGAACGAGTCCTCTGATCTATGTAAACGATACAAAACTCTATACAATAGTGCATGCTTACGCTTGTTTACCGATCCTATCTTCATAATCGTAGCGCGGTACGCGCATTTGAGATGGATGTAATCGAGCTGATCCTCATTTTCGACCCGTTCATTCTGTTTCAAAAGCATATCGCGGAGTTACCTGAATGACGGGATCGAAACAAGATGTAATCAGGCGAATAACCGAGTCAGTATTATGCGCCCTGTAGAAAATGAGGATATCAATTGAATATGAAGTCAACTGCCGAAGTTCATAACACTGTACCCGCGAGGTAAACCGTGAAAATAACCCATCTTAAAACCAACCGCATCGTTAATCCTTTAGGCTTCGCCATCGAAAAACCGTGTTTTTCTTGGCTGGTTGAAGAAACCCGCGATACGGTGCAAACCGCTGCCCAAATCATCGTCAGCCTAGACGAGAATTTCAAGCAAATCATCTTTGACAGCGGCAAGGTAGATGGGTCAATCATCGACAGTGTGGCTTACCGTCCGCAGCTAGAGCTTCATCCCCGTACACGCTATTTCTGGAAAGTCAGAGTTTGGGGTGAAACAGAAAACGCAGAAAGTGATCCTGCGTGGTTCGAAACATCGAAGATTGATGAAAGCTGGTCTGCATTATGGATTACCCCGGATTGGGAAGATCGTCAAATACATCCTGTTGTGTACCAACAGTTCGAAATCCCGTCGCGCATCGTTGCAGCACGAGCTTATATCTGTGGATTGGGATTGTATAACTTTAGCTTGAACGGAAAACGGGTAGGAGATGAATACTTCACCCCCTACTGCAACGCTTATGATCAGTGGATTCAGTATCAAACTTATGACATCACAAATGAGCTTCAAATCGGCTCAAATCTGATTTCGGTCATGATGGGCAATGGTTGGTATAAGGGGCGTTATGGTGCGGATGGCGGTCGGATTGGATTTTATGGTGACCGCTTTGCACTGATCTGCGAAATACACATTACACTCGAAAACGGCGCTGAGCTGACAGTCTCCACCGATTCATCATGGAAAGCCCAACCTGCCCCAATTATCCAGAGTGATATATTCGATGGTGAAACGCATGATGCACGGATCGAGAAAACAGTGCCATCGCCAAACCACGTTTTCAATGTGCGACAAATTGATATTGGCATAGATCGATTGGAGCCGAGAAGATCACTCCCGGTTTGCATCAATCAAGAGATCAAGCCCGTTGCGCTGATCAAAACCCCAAGTGGTGAAACCGTCTTAGACTTCGGGCAGAATATCACCGGTTGGGTTCGCTTCATAACGCGCGCACCGTCCGGCGCTCGCATTTATCTCCAATTCGGGGAGGTACTGCAAGGAGGCAACTTCTTCCGTGATAACCTGCGGACAGCGAAGGCTGAATATACCTACATTGCGGACGGTACTGAGGCAGTTGTAGAACCCTATTTCACATTCTACGGCTTTCAATATGTTAAAGTCGAAGGATGGGTTGGTGACCTCAACATCGACGATTTCACTGGATGTGTGATTTATTCACGTCTGGAAAGCACCGGTCACATTGAGACATCGAACGATAAAGTCAACCAGCTTTTCAAAAACACGATCTGGAGCCAGAAGGATAATTTTCTCGATATTCCAACAGACTGTCCGCAGCGCGATGAGCGCTTAGGATGGACGGGCGACATCCAAATTTTCTCAGGCACCGCTTGCTTCAACATGGATGTTCATGCGTTCCTGTCGAAGTATCTATATGACCTGAAAAAAGAACAATCCAAGATGGGCGGCATGGTACCTTATATTGTGCCGATGGCGAACTTAAATCAGGGCGGTTCTTGCGCTTGGGGAGACGCAGCAACCATCGTGCCTTGGAATGTGTATGAGTTCTATGGCAGCATCGACATTTTGGAACAACAGTTTGACAGTATGCGTGCTTGGGTGGATTACATTCGCCGTGTAGACGAGGCTTCCGGTGGCAAGCGGCTCTGGACAGGAGGCACACACTTTGGCGATTGGTTAGCGCTGGATGTCACCATCAGCGACCCCACCTCGCGTAAAGGGGGTACGCCAGAAGACTTTATCGCATCTGCTTTTTATTGTTACTCGGCAGCGCTCGTCGCAAAAGCCGCTGCGGCCTTAGCGAAGCATGATCTTGCCGACGAATACCAACGATTATCGGCACAGGTTCGGTTAGCCATTCAAAAAGAATTCTTCACTGAAACGGGCCGTTTAGCGATCCCAACCCAAACAGGATATGTATTGGCACTATTTATGGATCTGGTGCCGGATGTTCACCGCCAGCGCGTAGAGCGCGATTTCATCGCCCAGCTTGAAAAGGATAAAAAGCATTTGCGAACAGGGTTTGTGGGCACTCCCTACCTCTGTCGGGTACTTTCCAACATCGGCGCTAACGATCTGGCCTACACGTTGTTCCTCAACGAAGACTATCCATCATGGCTGTACTCTGTAAATATGGGGGCTACCACCATCTGGGAACGGTGGAACTCGCTCAACCTCGATGGATCGATCAGTTCAACAGGCATGAACTCGCTCAATCATTATGCTTATGGGTCGATTGCCGAATGGATGTACCGCGATATGTGCGGACTGAATCCCTCTTCGGGCAAAGGTGAGGTTACTGGTTTTCGCCACGCTCTGATTGCGCCCAAGCCTGATCCATCCATCCAGTGGGTCAAGGCAGCCTACCACTCGGCGGTTGGCTATTATGAAAGCGGTTGGCGCTTTGACGAAGCAGGCCGTCTCACCCTCGAAATCACCATTCCCTTTAATGCCTCGGCTAAGGTTATACTGCCCGGAGCACAGGCGAACGCGATACAAATGAACGAACGCGAGTTCAGTGAGGGGGTGCAGTGTGGTGAAAACGTAGAGCTGACGCTTGCTGCGGGTCATCATAAGATCAGCTATCAAACTTCGCTCGCTGCTTA
>JAFLCH010000208.1 GCA_017303775.1 Anaerolineae bacterium
AACAGCGCCGCAATGACGAGGATTCCGGTGAGGAGAATCAGCGCCCGGATGTGGATTTGACGGTTGGGGTTGGTCGATTGCTGCATGGTGTTTTCAGCCCGCATGATTTCACAGAATAGGTGCGATGCTACCATCGCAAACATTTCTATGCTATGGCGAATGCCTGCGCCCCGCAGGTGGTAGGACTTGCAGGAACAGGGGGGTGAGCGTTAACATTCCTTTCCGTATTATTAAAGTGATGCAGCATGAGGAGTGATGTGATGGCGCAAAAGCTGAAGAACTATATCGGCGGCGATTGGGTCGAATCCAGCAGTTCGATCACGACGCCGGTGATTAACCCCGCCACCTGTGAAACCATTGCCGAATGTCCGGAGTCGACACGCGCTGATGTGGACGCGGCGGTGAAGGCGGCACAGGAAGGGTTTGAAGAATGGCGGCGCACACCGGTGCTGAATCGTGTGCAGTACCTGTTCCGCTTCAAGACCATGATGGAAGAACGTTTTGAAGACATTACCAAAGCGGTGGTCGAGGAAAATGGCAAGACCCGCGATGAAGCGCGCGGTGAAGTGCGTCGTGGCATCGAGAGCATCGATTTCGCCACGAGCGTTCCGGTACTGATGCGTAACGACGGGTTGGAAGATATTGCTGCGGGAATCGATGAAACCACTGTGCGGCAGCCTGCCGGTGTGTTCGCTGCGATCACTCCTTTTAACTTCCCGGCGATGGTTCCGCTGTGGTTCCTGCCGACGGCTATCGCTTGCGGTAACACCTTCATCCTGAAGCCTTCGCCGCAAACCCCGATCAGCGCGGGGCTGCTGTACGAAGTGCTGCATGACCTTGACCTGCCGGAAGGTGTGGTCAATCTGATTCAGGGCGGCAAAGAAGCCTCGATGGCGGTCATGGAACACCCCGGCATCAAGGGTGTTTCGTTCGTGGGCAGCACTCCGGTGGCGAAGCTGGTTTACGAGACCTGCACGAAGCACGGCAAGCGCGTTCAGGCGCAGGGCGGGGCGAAGAATTACATCGCCGTGCTGCCGGACGCGGATATGGCGGCTTCGGTCAAGAACATCATGGGCGCTGCTTACGGCTGCGCGGGGCAGCGCTGTCTCGCCGCGGCGGTCGTGGTGGCGGTGGGCGACGCGCATGACAAGCTGAAGGAAGAACTGGTCAAGCAGGCCGGTAATCTACGCGTGGGCTACGGCTTGAACGAAACAACGCAAATGGGCACGGTGGTTTCGGCTGTGGCGAAGGAACGCATCGAGCGGATGATTACACAGGGCATCGAACAGGGCGCGACTCCGGCGCTGGACGGGCGCAATGCACAGGTGTCGGGTTACGAGGGTGGTAACTTCGTCGGCCCCACGATTGTCGAGAACGTCACGCCGGATAACATTCTGGCGAAGGAAGAGGTCTTCGGGCCGGTGCTGGCGATCATGAAAGCGAACGACTTCGACGAAGCGATCGACATCATCAACAGCAGCAAGTACGGTAACGCGGCCAGCCTGTTCACCACCAACGGCGGTTATGCCCGCGAGTTTAAGTACCGTGTGAACGCCGGTAACATCGGCATCAACATCGGTGTGGCTGCGCCTTCGGCTTCGTTCCCGTTCGGCGGGCAGAAGGACTCGTTCTTTGGTGATCTGCACGGGCAGGGTATGGACTCGATTGAGTTTTATACCGAGCGCAAGATCGTCATTGAACGCTGGATTTAAGTTACGAATCGGTACGGGGCGCACCGCTGTGGTGTGCCCCGACGGTTTATTGTAAGTACGATGCACCCGGCGCCCGTTTACCCCATCCCGGCACAGGAAACCCAAATCGAGCTTGTGGTTGTCAATTCGCGCTTCATCGCTACGGCGGTTTTCGTCGAGAGTGTAGCGGAGGCTAAGGCGGCATTGAGCCGTTTGCGCGCGGCTGTGCCAGAGGCGAACCATCACGTTTATGCGTACCGGATCGGATATGGTAACAGTGTGATTGAAAGCATGAGCGATGACGGCGAGCCGACGGGTACCGCGGGGCCACCGGCGCTGGCGGTGCTGCGGGGGGCGGACATCGGGGATACGCTGGTGGTGGTGACGCGGATTTTCGGCGGCACCCTGCTGGGGACAGGCGGGTTGGTGCGGGCGTATTCGGACGCGACCCGTATGGTGCTGGAGGCGGTTCCGCGCCGGTTGAAAATTCCGCTGGTGCAGATCGGGCTGGAGTTCGCGTACACCTATTACGAACGAATCAAGACGATGGTCAGTGAGCTGGAAGGCTCGATTGATGACGAGATGTTCGGGCAGACGGTGTCGTTGATCGTGACGCTGCCGGAGTCGGCGCGTGAGACATTTCGGGCACGGGTCACGGATTTGACGGCGGGAACGGTGGAGCTTATCCCTTTCGATGGAGAATCGAGCTGATGATTGTGTACACGGACGCACTGGAAGGTGTGCAGGCGGAGCAGTTGAAGGGGTTTTTTGTGGGATGGCCGAACCCTCCTTCAGCGGAAACGCATCTGCGTATTTTGCAGGGGAGCGCGGCGGTGGTGCTGGCGAAAGAGGCGGACGGGCAGGTGATCGGGTTCATCACGGCGGTGAGCGACGGGGTGTTGAGCGCGTATATCCCGCTGTTGGAAGTGCTGCCTGCGTATCAGCATCAAGGGGTTGGGGGAGAACTGGTGAAGCGGATGCTGGAAAAGCTGCGGGAACTGTACATGGTTGACCTGATTTGCGACGCTGAGATGGAGCCGTTTTACGCGCGCTTCGGGATGCGCCCGTACCACGCGATGTTCATCCGGAATTACGACCGGCAGTCGGGCGCGGCGTTGAAAAGCTGAGAATCGGGCTTGAGCGCAGCAGGTTGTGTTGTTACACTCTTGGGCATAACGGTGATGTGTGACAAGGGAATATTATGTCTTCACTCAATACTTTCGGGGCGATTCTGACTTACGCGATTGAACTGGAAACGCGCCTGACGGATTACTATAAGCAGGCGGGTAACGCGGAACAGGCTTCGGCTTCCGACAAGCGGCGGGTTAAGCTGGAGCGGGCGCGGCGGGAGTTCGTGCTGGAGATTACGCTGGAAGCGATTGAAGGGCTGGATGAAGCGAACTACGCCCTTGAACTGGGCGACACGAGCGCCGCAGGACAGAAGCAGGCAGCGGCTACGGCGGCGCGTTTTTACGCGGATGTTGCGCCGCGCATCAACGTGCGGGACGCACAGCGCATCCTCGAAAAGTGTGGTAAGGAACACACGGCTGCGGCGTAGCAGCCTCGTTACCGGTTGATGAAAGCGGCTACCCCAGCCGCTTTTTGTTACACACTTTTGCCACTTTATTGACTTCGCGTCACAATACACTCAAATAAAGACACTTACTCAACTAAGGGAGATTATTCATTATGCAGTATCGCGATTTGGGGCGCACGGGATGGCGCGTATCGGATATTAGTTTTGGGGCGTGGGCGATTGGCTCGGCGTGGGGGGATGTGGATGATGGGGAATCGCTGGCGGCCATGCACCGCGCGATTGATATGGGCTGCAACTTCATCGACACCGCTGATGTGTACGGTGATGGGCGGAGCGAGCGGTTGATCGCGCAGTTGAAGCGGGAGCGACCGGGCGAAGAGATTATCGTGGCGACGAAGGCCGGACGCCGGCTGCCGCAGCAGGTGGTAGAGGGGTATACGGCGGAGAATTTGAACGCGTGGATCGACCGCAGCCTCACCAATTTGGAGACGGACTGCCTCGATCTGGTTCAGCTTCACTGCCCGCCGACCGAGCTGTATTACATGCCGGAAGTGTTCGATGTGCTGGACAGCATTGTGCGGGCGGGGAAGATCCGGTATTACGGCGTGAGCGTGGAGAAGGTGGAAGAGGCGCTGAAGGCGATTGAGTACCCGAATGTGCAGACGGTGCAGATCATCTTCAATATGTTCCGGCACCGACCGGCGGAGTTGTTCTTTCAGGAAGCGAAACGACGACGGGTGGGGATTCTGGCGCGGGTTCCGCTGGCGAGCGGTTTGCTGACGGGCAAGATGAGCGCACAGTCGCAATTTTCGGCGGATGACCACCGCAACTTCAACCGATACGGGCAGGCCTTCGACCGGGGGGAGACGTTCTCCGGCGTGGATTATGAGACGGGTTTGCAGGCGGTTGAGGATCTGCGGGCGCTGGTGCCGGAGGGGGTGAGCCTGACGCAGTTCGCGCTGCGGTGGATTTTGATGTTTGACGCGGTGAGCTGCGCGATCCCCGGCGGGAAGCGGCCTGAGCAGGTGGAGCAGAATTCGCTGGCTTCGGACTTGCCCGCGCTGAGCGAGGTGCAGATGTTGAAGGTGCGCGAGATTTACGGGAAGTATATCGCGCGGCAGGTGCATCACCGCTGGTGAGATGACCGGTTTTGCAGCAGCAGCGGCAGCGGCGCGCCTGAAAAAAGAGGCGGGAAAGCGCCGAGATTTCCGCCGAGGGGGGTGTTTGTCGTCGTCGTCGTCGTCGTCGCCGACAAAGAACACGGCGGGAACGAGGGAGCACGGCGCAGACAAGCTCAGAACCTCAGCCTTTAGAGGGCGCTGCTGCCGATTGGTGAGGGGGAAATGGCCGGGTTGGCGGCATTGGCGGCAGTGTCATTGGCCGTAGAGTGACAAGTTACAAGTGATCAGTTACAAGAGGGAGAGGCTTACCAAGGCGAAGGGCAGACCCTTTTCGGAGGGGTTGGCGGCGGCGGCGGCGGCGTGGCGGTGAAATGCGGCGGGAGTGAGGGAGATTGGCGTTGACATGGCCACCACACAGGGGCATGGATGCCGGACGCCATGTATGGCGTCCCTACGGTGATCGACGGTGAGCCGGTATGCGGTTGTTAAGATGCACAGCGTTTGCTGATGGAACAGACGCTGATCACAGTGTAGCAGAGTTGGCGGGCGTTAGGGTGACCATTTGGAAGAACATTTGGTCACTTTTTCCCGCCATCCGCACCAACCTTTCCCCCCTCAACTCCTGTTAAATGGGTTGGCAGACGGTTAGAAAATGGTTTGTGGACAAACCTGAAATAAACTTTTGGCATAAGACCGGCGGATGAAGCGGGGTGGTCAAAGCAACAGGGGACGGCGCGCGCCATCCCCTGTTTGATGTTTGGTGATGTGAAGGTGGTTTAGCGGACGACTAACTGACCGACGCCACCTTCGTAGTTGATGATGATTTTGTGGTCGGCTGTGTTGAAGTTGGGGGATTCCCAGACTCCTTTTTTGCCCAGACCGAAGTCACCGTCATGCCCGCTGACTTTTTGCAGGCGTGAGGTGATGCTGAGGTTGCCGATGCCGCTGCTGGCATCGATGCGGACGGCGGCATCTACGGGCAGGGTGATGCTGGTTTCGCCGACGCCCCCTTTGACGACCGCGTTGAGGGCCGCGCCGGAGGGGATGACGAGATCGAGCTTGCCGACGCCGACACGGATGCGGGCATCGAGGGACTGGTGGCTGGCCGGCAGGTTGACGCGAATTTCACCAACGCCACCGTTAATATCGAGCGCGCTGAGGTTGAGGGCGGTGAGGTCGATGCGGGATTGACCGACGCCGCCGTTCAGGTCGAGGTCGATGGCGACCTGCTTGTTGAGCAGGATGGTGGAGCGGAGTTCTTTGCCGGCATCCCATGACCAGTTGGTGGGATTGATCCAGTTTGACCATGACTCACCGGTCTGGCTGAGGCTGATGAATTTTTCGGTCGTGCCTTCGGCTACAAACTTCATGTCACCGATGAAGCGCATATCGGCGTCGATGAGGGTGGCGCTGTCCTCGAGGGGGCCGATGGTGGTTTCGCCGACTGGCAGCGAAAGTTTGACGCGGGCGGATTGGGCCGCGCCAACGGATTCGATAAACTGTTCGTGATTGATTTCGGCTCGTGTTCCACGTCCCATGAGCATCCATACTCCTATGACAACTAAGACCAGCGGCCATAACCGCCCGATCCCGCTTAGAATTCCCAAGTTCGCCAGCAGGAAGACGACACCGATGCCGATCAGGATTAGTGCGCCGGTATTCAACTGCGAACCGCCGCGTTTGGGTTTTTCTTCGTACATGCCCATCGTACTTTTGTGTCCTTATTCTCTATTAGCCCACATATCCGGGTGGATCAGGGTCGCATCCGTTTGGCGTTCAATCTCTTGTACGAACGCGACCTGATCCATGTTCAAAATTGGGCGGCGCTTAGCGCACCGTGAACCCGCCCACACCGCCGTCGAAGTGAATGACGATTTGACGTGAGGATTCTTCAAAGTTGGGCGACTGCCAGACGCCGCTGTCGCCGATGGCTTCATCGTTACCGCTGACCCGCTGATAATCCGAGGGGACGCTGATGGAACCGACACCGGTGCTGCCATCGACCTTGACGGCTGCGCCATCGGGCACATCAATGTTGACTTCACCGACACCGCCGCTGACATCGATGGTGAGGGCTGCGCCTTCTTCGATGCTGATGCGGAAGTCACCGACGCCACCGCTGACGTTGACATGGTAGGGATCGTCCATGTTGGGGACGTTCACGGTCAAGTTGCCGACGCCGCCTGAGACACGCAGATCGGCGATCTGGAGGTCTTGCAGGTCGAGGGTGGTATCACTGACGCCCGCGTTGACATTGAGAGTCAGCGGGATGTTGGGGTTGAGGCCGATGTCCCAGCGTAAGTTCTGGGGGCCATCGAACCAACCGAAGAATTCGCTGGTGTTGGTACTGCCCTTCTGGGTGAGGGTGATGTACTTCTCGCTGGTGCCGGTGACTTTGTATTCGACTTCGCCCACGTAGCGCAGGTCGGCGTCGAAGAGGTTTGACGAGTCGTTGAGAGCGGTGATGTGGGTTTGGGCCACGCCGACGCTGAGGCTGACGGAGGCGCTGGAAGCATCACCTACAGGCTCAGTGTAGGCGGCCTGCTGCACTTCGACATTCTTGACGAGGCCAAGACCCGGCCCGACCAGCATGAGGACGACGATGAGGGCTACGCCACCCAGCCCGATGATGGTGCCGAGGGTGGGGTTGTTGCGCCCGAAGAGCAGATCCAACCCGATGATGATGAGGATGACCGGCCAGAGACGGAAGAGCATGCCGATGCTGGCAGGCTGAAGGATACCAGCGTTGGAAAGCAGCCAAATCGCCCCGACCCCGATGAGAATCAGCGGCCAGAAGAGCGACCGTTGATGATAGGTTTGTGTCATGATATTCATCTCCTTAAGATGATTTGTAATAAACGGCTCAAAAAAACGCGCGCCGTTAGCGAGGTGAGCGACGCGGCACGAACAGGACGACGAGGCCGATGATGATGAGGATGGCAGGCCAGAAGCGCCCGATGAGCGAGCCGACTGAACCAAAGAAGGTTCCGATTGCCCCACCTAATGAGCCGAAGAAGCTGCCAATCGCCCCGCCGATTGACCCGAAGAACGCTCCGATTGTGCTGAAGTCGAACCAACCGGCATACATGAGCAGGAAGAGGACACCGATGACGATGAGCATCAGCCCACCGATGATGCGACCGCCCTGACCTTTCTCGATCAGGATGTCATCCGAACGTTTTGGTTTTTCCATTTTGAAGATCCCCCATAATTTGAAGCTGTCGTAACTGATCACCTATACGACTCGTGGGAGGAGAAAGTTGCAGCAGGG
>JAFLCH010000209.1:0-5311 GCA_017303775.1 Anaerolineae bacterium
AACTTGATAAATATCCCGCTTTACCGTAGACTCATACACAAGACGGCACACCAGCCGTGAAGCCGAGGAAAGCTGATGATCGAACCAATTCGTGACCAGTTCCGCCGCCCCTTGCGTGACCTCCGCATCTCCGTGACGGATCGCTGCAACTTCCGCTGCACCTACTGTATGCCGGCGGAAATCTTTAACGAGCGCTACCAGTTCCTGCCCAGGGCGCAGATCCTCACCTTCGAGGAAATCACTCGCCTCACCCGCCTCATCGTTCGCCTCGGCGCGGTCAAGCTGCGCATCACCGGCGGCGAACCCCTCGTCCGCGAAGAACTCGAAACGCTCATCGCCATGCTCCGCCCCATCGACGGCGTAGACGATCTCACCCTCACCACCAACGGCTTCCTCTTGCCCCAAAAGGCGCAGTCTCTCCGCGAAGCTGGCCTGAACCGCATCACCGTCAGCCTCGACTCGCTCGATGACGCCGTTTTCCGCCGCCTCAACGGCAATCGCTCCAGTGTCGAAAAAGTCCTTCAGGGCATCACCGCCGCCCGTCAAGCCGGTCTCGCCCCCATCAAAATTAACTGCGTCGTCCAGCGCGGCGTCAACGACCACACCATCGTCGATCTTGCCCGCTGGGCCAAAGACGAAGGCTACATTATCCGCTTTATCGAGTACATGGATGTAGGTACGATGAACGGCTGGCGTCTCGATGATGTCGTGCCCGCCCGCGAAATCGTCGAGCGCATTCACGCCGTCCTCCCCCTCGAACCCATCGAGCGCAACTACCGCAGCGAAGTCGCCCTCCGCTACCGCTATCAGGATGGCGCGGGTGAAATTGGCCTCATCGCCTCCGTCACCATGCCCTTCTGCGGCGCGTGTTCACGCCTGCGCCTCTCGCCGGAAGGCGAATTATTCACCTGTCTCTTCGCTACTCAGGGGACGGATTTACGCGCGCCGCTTCGTGCCGGTGCGTCCGACGAGGAACTGGAAACCATCATTCGCGGCATCTGGGCTGACCGCACCGATCGCTACAGCGAAGTCCGCGCCGCCCAAACCACCCCGCGTGATCATAAAGTCGAGATGTATCACATCGGCGGCTGAGCGCTTCAATCGTCCGCCGGCGGGTCATCATCCCGCATCAGCGGCGGCACATGCCCGTAGTCGTCTTTATTGGTCGAAAGGGGTTTCACCGGCCCGTGCCGCGCCCCCATCATATCGCGGATCATGCGCATCTCAACCGTCGTCAGCTTCGGCGCGGTCGGCTGGTCATCTTCCAGCACCGGCGCGCGCTTCCCGAATGCTTGGTCGAAAGCGATCCACTGGAACTGCACATCCGCGATGTTGGAAACCAGCATGTTCGGGTTAAACCCGTGTGGCAGCAAATCGCGCGGACGGATCATGAGGATGCTCACCGTTAAAAAGCCGATACCAACCACTTGCGCCGGAGTCAGCCGGTCACCCAGCACCGCGAACGCCAGCGCCAGCGCCACCCCGATCTCCCCCAGCGCCAGTACCGCCGTCTGCAAACTGCCGAAAATCTTCACCCCGCTGAACAGCGCCACCCGCGAAAGTGCCGTCGTCACAGCCAGCGCCAGAATCGGTGGCAGTGCGTTCTCAAGGACTTGGGGCGTCATCGGCTTCCCCAGCACCACCCACACCATCGACACCAGCACCGCCATGCTCGTCAGGATGTACAGCGTCACCGTGGGCGCGGGCATCTCGTACAGCACATACTGGCTCAGGATCACCGTCCCCGCGAACATCAGCGCGTTCGCCAGCATCAATCCCACGCCTAACCAGTTCACGCTCGACTGCCCGAATCCCGTAATAATAAACAGGGCGATCATCGCCAGCAGCACCCGCACCACCAACCGCCGGTCAATCCGTTCGCCATTGATCCGCGACAGCAGCACCGCGAAGATCAGGTACATCCCGTTTAACAATTGTGCCTGCGAAGCGTCCAGCATCCCCAGCCCGCCGTAATAAAACAGCGAACCGATGCCGTTCACCACACCGATCACCACGCACCCCAGCAGCCCCGCCGGGTAAATATAAATGTACTTTCGGGCGAACAGCGCGTACACCATCCACAGGAATACCACCGCGATCACCGTGCGCCAAGCAGCCACCGTGAACGAATCGGCTCCCTCATTAATCGCCATCTTGCCGAAAATCGGGGCTACCCCCAAAAAAACCGGCGTCAATAGGCCGAAAGCTGTACCTCGTAAGTTAGAACGCATGACGGGAATTTACCTTCAAAATTTTGCCCCATCCTCCCTCATGACTTCATTATCATGCCGAATGTTATGTGTTGCAACAGTCTGAGGTTAGAAGATAGTTACGCTTTTGCTGTGGGCTGAGGGCGCGTTAAAGTTTGTTTTTTCGCAGCGGGGTGACCGACAGCGGAATCTGAACAATAAACTCACTACCCGGACAGGTCTGCGGGTCGAAACCGGGGCTTTCCACCCAGATGTTCCCGCCGTGAGCCTCCACAATGCCCTTACAAACCGCCAACCCCAACCCTAACCCGCCTCCCCGAAAAGCAGTCTTGCTCGTCGAGTGCAGTCGGGTATCCCCCGCGGTATGAAAGCGTTCGAAAATTCGCTTTTGCTCGTCCTTCGCCACACCGATGCCGGTATCGCGCACGCTGATCCGCAGCGTCTGTTCATCGCTGCTGGCGGTCAGGTAAACACTACCGCCGTCGGGTGTATATTTGATCGCGTTGCTCACCAAGTTATTGAGCAGCAGTGCGATCAGGTCACCATCCCCGCGCATCCGCTCCGGCCAATTCGCCCGTTCGAAGTGCAGCGTCAATGGACGCACCCGCAGCGCTTCCTCCTGATTCTTGACCACCTTTTCGGCAATCACCGCCGGGTTCAACGGCCCTAACGAGAGATCAATCTGGTTGGTCATAATCCGGCTGATGGTCACGATCTCGTTGACGATGTTCTGCATCCGCTTGATGCCGTCGTTCAACCCTTGAATGGTGGCGCGGGTGTTCTCGTTCTGCTCCATTGCGGCTTTCACTTCAGGGATTTCCGCCAGCAGCCGACCATAGCCGTAAACCAGCGTCAGCGGAGTCCGCAGTTCGTGAGCCGTCACCTGAATGAACGAATCTTTCATGCGGTCGAGCCGCTTGAGCGCGTTATTGCTCGACTCAAGATCTCGAATTTGGCCTTCCAAGCGTCCTACAATTTCTTGAATGTACTTGGTTTGCGCGTCGGAAAGTGTCGCCGCGTCGATCTGGTCGCTGCCACCTCGCAGATAGTACTCGACCCGTTCCTTTAAGGCCTCGATATCCACCGGCTTCACCAGATAACCGGTTACCCCGGCGGCCATCGCCAGCGCGCGGTGCTCGCCGTATCCCTGTGCCGTTAGGGCGACGATCGGCGTCGTGCTGAAGCGTTTATCGCGCCGCAGCGTGGTGGTAATTTCGCGCCCGCTCAAATCCGGCAGGTTGATGTCCGTCAGGATCAGGTCGGGGAGTTCACGCCGCGCGATGTCTACCCCATCCAAACCCCGTTCCGCCACCAGCACCCGGTAGCCGAGGTGACTGAGCGCCCGCTCGACTAACGAGCGACTGGCAGGGTCGTCCTCGATGTAAAGGATGGTTTTTTGACTGCTCTCCACGCCCGGACTCCGTTCCATTCTGCTTCCATATACACTGCTTCTGTATTCATGATACAGGAGGAGCAACTTCGCCTGTGATAAAGGTTTAGCTTGTATCATCCTCATCTATTTATCATCTCATCACCGCAAATCCTCCACAAAGCAGTAATAGAGTCATCCGTAGACACCTATTCACCTGTGGAGGGAAAAATGGACAACGATGATCAACCAATAGGTCGGATACTCACCCGTCGTGAAGTGCTCACACTCCTAGGCGGGGCGGGAGCCGCGCTGTTTGTCGGGGGGAGCTTCATCAAGGTTGCGGCACAAAGCGCCGGGACAAGCACGCCTATCGCTACCGCTACCGCAGTACCAGCCTGTGTGGTACGCCCCGCGCTGACAGAAGGCCCGTACTTTGTGGACGCCATGCTCAACCGGTCGGATATACGGGTCGAGCCGACTGACGGCAGCATCAAGGAAGGTAAAGTGCTGCGGCTGATTTTTAATGTATCGGACGTGAGCGCGGACGCTTGCACACCGCTGCCGGGAGCACAGGTTGATGTGTGGCACTGCGACGCGCAGGGCTGGTACTCGGATGTGGATGACCCCGGTTTCGATACCTCCGGCCAGTCGTGGCTGCGCGGGTATCAGGTGACGGATGACCTCGGCATCGCTGAATTTATCACCATCTACCCCGGTTGGTATTCCAGCCGCACCGTACACATTCACTTTAAGATTCGCACCGACCCTGAATCCGAGAGCGGGTATGAATTCACCTCACAGTTGTTCTTTGACGAAGCGTTGACTGATCTGGTGCATTCGGAAGAACCGTATGCGAGCAAGGGCTACCGCGATACGCTCAACGAAGACGACAACATCTTCCAAGGGAGCGACGGTCTGCTGACGCTGGCAATCGAGCCGTTTGAGGACGAAGCGCTGGGGTTAGAAGGCTACGCAGCGACCTTCAGCATCGGGTTGGATCTGAGCCAACCGGCGGAGGAAGTGAGCAGCGGTGGAGGCCCCGGCGGTAATCCACCGGATGGAAACCGTCCCGGTGGTACGCCGCCTAACGGTAATCCGCCCGGTGGACGACCGTAAGTTACGGCGGCTGTGGTGAACAAAATGCCCGGAGAAATAAGCTTCCGGGCATTTTTATTTCACTATCGACTACGGTGGATTTAGTGCAGTGTGCTGACGAGGGATTCGATGAATTCTTCGTCGATGAACGATCCCTTCTGCAAGAGCATTTCGATTTGACCGCTGAGGCGTGCACGTTCCTTGACGGTGAGTTCTTTAGCCGTGACGACCACGATGGGAATATCTTTCATCGTGACGTCAGCCTTCATGGTTTCGATCACTTGAAAACCGTCTACATCGGGCATCATGAGGTCGGTTACAACCATGTCGGGGTGTACCTCGTGAACGAGTTGAATACCCTCCGCGCCGTTGGGAGCCAAGTGAATATCGTAGTTGCCACGCGCCTGCAAGATGCGCTGAATGAGGCGGGCGGCATCGACGTTATCTTCGATGATGACGATGCGCCGCACCTGCGACTCGACCTGCTGGAGGGCGGAGAGCAGCCCTTCTTCGGGCAAGGTCGGGGCGATATTCTGCTGGCTGAGATCAACGGAGTGCTGCCATTGATCGCCCAGAATGTGCTTTTCGACGCTCATGGTGTGACCGGAGCAGTTGACGACCACGACATGATCGG
>JAFLCH010000209.1:5411-7605 GCA_017303775.1 Anaerolineae bacterium
GCGCGGGCCGCGTAGGCGGCGTAAGCGATGGCGACGTTGCCGGTGCTGGCGACCACGACTTCGTTGACACCCATTTCTTTGAGGGCGGAGATGGCGACGGCGGCCTGACGGTCTTTGAAGCTGCCGGTTGGCCCCTGCCGTTCATCTTTGATGTAGAGGTGCTTGAGGCCGAGGCTGGCGGCCAAGGCTTGCGACTTGATGAGGGGTGTTCCGCCTTCGCCCATGGTGATGATGTTGGCGGAGTTATAGATGGGCAACACTTCACGGAAGCGCCACAGGTCGTGCTTGCGACGGCGGGTGGTTTCCATCCACGCGTTGACATCAATCTGGCTGAAATCGTAGCGAGCTTCGAGGATGTTTTCCCCGCAGTTGGGACAACCCGCGACGTTGCGATCCAACGCTACGCGCGTGTGGCAATTGATACATTCCAATTCAATCTGGTTCGGGGCAACATTTACTGCATTCAAAGACCAATTACTCCAATTTGATCCAGTATAATCACCTGCTGACTCGATGGTCATTTTAGGGTGTAGCAGGAAGCGCTTGGACGGGCAAAAGAGAATGCAATAGGATTGAACCCCGCTCAAGTTACCTTTTATTATATTAGCATAGGTTGGTTGATAACTTCCCTGAAGTTTATTACAAAAAATTTGGCTCCTGTTACAGATGATTTGGCCGGAATGTCGAGGGGAGGCGATGATGATGAAAAGGGAAGCAGTGTGTCCGTCATGCGGGGCTGATTGGAGCGATGGGCAGACGTGCCAAGATCATTTTTATACGATGGGGTTCTGGGAGATGGAAAACCCGGCGTTCATCCCGGACGCGCATCACCTGATGGTGCTGAGCTACCACTTGCAGCATCCGGAACTGTATTCGCCGGAAGGGTTAGCGGGGGCGATACGGATGCTGGATGCGTTCCTCATGGAGGGCGTGAGCACGCAGACGATGCGGCGGGAAATCCGGGACGCGGTGGATTCGGGGAAGCGGAAGCATCCGATCACCGCAAAGGGAGACCGATTCGGGCGGTATTCCCAGCCGGTGCGGTGGACGATGTGGGCGGGGGATGTCACGGCGGCGGGGATGGATTCGTATGTGGCGAGCGTGAAAACGTGGGCGGGTTCGATCCACGCAGCGCTGCGAGAGGCGGGAGCGATCACCACGAGGTGAGGGGTTTTGCAGCAGCAGCGGCGGCGGCGTGGAAGAACCTCACCCCTACGCTCGCTTGGTCGCTCGCAGCCTCTCCCTCAGGCGCTGGGCAAAGGCAGGGATGCCTGACGTGGGGGGTGTTTGTCGTCGTCGTCGTCGCCGCCGACAAAGATTGCGGCGGGAACAGGCGAGAGCGGCGCAGACACGCTCGAAACCTCACCCCTTCGATAGTGGTTTCTGCCGATTGGTGAGGGGAAAGTGGCCGGATTGGCGGCATTGGCGGCAGTGACATTGGCAGCGGGATGCCAAATTCGAGTTACCCGTTATCAGTAGGCCGTTATAAGAGCGATAGGCCAACTGAGGTGGATTCCAGACCCTTGCCGGAGGGGTTGGCGGCGGCGGCGGCGGCGGCGTGGCGGTGGAATGCGGCGGGAAACCCCCTCCGGCACTTCGTGCCACCTCCCCCAAAGCGTTAGGGGAGGCAAAAGACAAATGGGGTTGACATGGTCGCCACAGCCGCCACACGGGGCATGATCGGAGCGTGTGCCGATGTGGTCGCGGATGCGTATGCGGTTGTTAAGCTGCGCGCGTCTGTTGATGGAACGGACGCTGAATACAGTGTAGCACAAATGATCGAGGTTAGGGTTACCAAATGGTCACTATTTGGCGACGAGTTTTCTAACCTTTTGAGGGAGCGAGATTGTTAAGACGGTTGGCGGATGGTTAGAAAATGGTTTGTGGGGCAATTCAGGCGTTTTGGGTGGGCGATGAAATAAAAAGGGCGCACGGGATGACGGTGCGCCCTGAGCAGATGAAGCTGTGAGATCAGGCGGTGACGATGGGCTTGAGACCGGCTTCGATCTGGGCGCGGCGGCCTTCGAGGAAGGGGGGCAGCGCCAATTGTTCGCCCAATGTTTCCAAACTCTCGTCGGTGGCAAACCCCGGCCCATCGGTGGCGAGTTCGAAGAGGATGCCGTTGGAGATGCGGAAATAGAGCGACTTGAAGTAGTAGCGGTCAATCTGACCGGAATGGCGAAGACCGACGCGG
>JAFLCH010000021.1 GCA_017303775.1 Anaerolineae bacterium
GCCGAAAACACAACCTCCCGCAGCGCCTGTAGCTTAAACGTCGAAATGTGTAACACCGAAGGCGGTGCACCCCCCGTCGGTGGCCGCACAGGCTGCCCCTCGGTCGGCGTGCGGTACCGTACCGCCATCCGCACCGGAAAGTGCGTCCCCGGTTGCGTCGGGGGCAGCGCCACAATCGGCACCCGCAGCACCCCCACCTCGCCGGGGCGCATCCCCAACGACAACGTCTTCTTCGGGGTATCAATCACCACCGGATTGCCCTTCTTATCCAGCGTCGGCAGTTGCAGCCCCACCTTGATCTGCATCGTCTGGTCAACCATATTCTGCAAAATCAGGACGATCTCAACAGGCTGGTTGATGAACGTCCGCTGCGGGAAGATGCCGAGCGCCACTTGCAGCTTATCCATGCTGATGCGCGGGCCGCCGGTGATGGAGCCGAGCACATCCGGGTAAAACGGTTCAAACGTATTGATCGGTTCTTTCATTTTGCTCAGGCCCTGTATCCATATTTCTGAAAGGTGCGGTCCAGTACCTGCTCGACCATCCGGTAAACGATTGCTGCGTCCCCGTCTATTTCAGCATAGCGCGATTTGATGACACGGGAAAGTTCGGTCAGTTGCTCACCGACTTTCTCGTTCGCCAGTATCACCCTGTCATAAACAATAATCCCGCCTAGCACCAGTGGCAAATACACATCATCAAATGTTAATGTCGGCTTTCCGCTTCGAATTCGTCCGATCAACCGTTCAGCATACTCATGAATGTCCTGCTCGCTCCCCATATCCTCACCCGTCGCCCGCGCTACCATATGCAGCCCGTGGTGAATCGCGTCCCGCAGCAGTTCATCATATCCGTCCCCCGCCAGAACATCCGCCGGTCGTTCAGCCGCGTGGGCGTTACCTTCAATCGCCTTCAGCATCCCCTTACACCAGCTCGGCAGCGTCAGCGCCTCGCCCCCCTCCGGCAAACCCCGCTTGAACAACAGGCTCACGTTATAAAAATCATCCCCCAGATAGTCATACGTGTCTTCCTCCGGCGCGGCCATCTCCAACAACAGCACCAGCAGCTTGGTGATGTAATGAGCCTCCGCCGCTTCCAACGCATATCCGCTCTCGGCGAATTGTCGCTGCGTGCGTTCCAGCAGCGGCGCGTACAGTGCCTCGCGTTTCAAGTGGGGCAGCACCTGCTCTGCGATCACCCTCCCATACTGCTCCATCAGCAGCCGGTCATCGCGGTAATCGCTCATCCGCCACAGGCTCACCCACTCCGCCTTCAAATCAACCATCTGCCCGATCTGTGCCGAAAGCACGTTGAACGGCGCTTCCAGCACCGCCCCCATCAACCCCCGTCGGCTCGTCGAGTAAGTCAGCTTCTTCAACGCATCCATCTGCGTCAGCGTCTTGTCTGTCAGGTATTCCAGCGTAACCGTTCCGCCCCCGTCGCTAGCGCGGATTCGCCCCGGCTTCCCCACCGCCTTAACCTCGATGCTCATGCCGATCTTATAACCATCGCTGATCGCCGTATCCGGCAAACAGTTCACCGGCAGCACCACGTACCCCACTTCCGCAGGCCGCAGCCCCACCACCAACCGCGTGCTGCGGGCGATAAATCGGTTCGGTTTTTTCTTAGCATCTTGTTGAGGGATTTGCAGGACAGCGGTCACATCTACTTCCGCGTCCGAAGCATTCTGAATCAAAAGAATGGCCTCGAACGGGCGGCCAGCCCGCACCACACGTGGACGCACAGCCAGCGCAACCTGCGCCACACCGGCATTGTAACGAGCGCCTCCCGTGATGTACCCCAGAATATCAGGATAATTCACGCCGGGTTGAGCCAAAGAACCGCCTCCTTACACTGTATCAACCATTATAACTGAATTGAAAAATCAGATGCATTGAGGGGTTAGGCCCAATCTTTGTAACGCCGCACAGCCCAATTCGTCACATCATCCGCAATCGCGAAAACCAGTTCATTATCAGGATTGCGTTCCTTCTCTGTTCGCGTTTGCAGCACGCCCATAAGTTCATGCAGTTTGTCCAATGGCGTCTCGTTCGGCAGCCGGATTTCCTCTGCGATTGCCACCCCGCCCAACACCAGCGGCAGATAAATATCACTGAAGCTCAACGGACGATTCGGGCGGCGCAGCATGTCCGAAAGATAACTCGTGTATTCCCGCAGCTCAGCCTCTTCCCCCAACTCCCGCGAAGAAGCCAGACTGATCAACCGGAATCCGTGGGTGATCGCGTCCCGTAACAAATCATCAAAGATCGCCCCCGTCAGCGCCACCGTCGGGTCATCCAGCACCTGCACATCCACCCCCAGCATCGGCATCAGCGCCCGCACCCAATGCGGCAGTGGAATCGGTGTGCCATCCGTCGGCCACCCCTTCTTAAGCAGTTTGATCACCGTATAAAATTTCTCGTCCGCGTAATGAGGGACGACCGGCTCATGCATCGCCAGATACAGGACGTGCACCAGCAGTTTGGTGATGTAATGCAGTTCTGCCGGATGCGCCCGGTATACCCGGTGAATACGCTCCTTCGTCACCGGATACAGCGCCTTATACAACGGAATCGGTTGTAACTTAGGGAAGATATTCAGCGCCAATGTGCCTCGGTAGCGTTCCAGCAGCGGTCGCGCATCACTATCCGCGCTCAACGACCACAAACTGAACCAGCCGCTTTTAATATCGCTCGGCGGCATCTGTTTGCTCGGCGCGACATTAAAACTCGCCTCCAAAACACTCCCGCCAAAGAATCCGCGCTTACTCCCCGTGAACGTCAGCATTTGCAGCGCGATAATCCGGTGCAGCGCGTCCTCGCTCAGCGCGAAATAATAATCAAGATTGATCTCATCATCCGTTCCAATCTGCCGGATTCGTCGTGGCTTACCTATCGTTTCAGCCACCACTTCAACACTCAGCCGGTAATCATGTCCCGGCGTCGTATCCATCATCACGGTAATCGGGATGACCATGTACCCCACTTCCGCCGGGTGCAGCGTCATATCGATGCTCGGTTGTGCCAATCCGAAGCGCTCTTTCTTCCCCCCCAAATCGCGTGCCGGGAGCGTAATCGTCAGCTTCACCCCCACATTCGCGTCCGACATATTTTGCAGCATCACAATCGCCGCGAAAGGCCGCCCCGGTCGTGCCACAAACGGGCGCAACGCCAGCGCAGCCTGTATGACGCCAACCGTGAGCTGTTGTCCCTCTGTCACGTAACCAAGTATGTCAGGGTAATTAGGTGCGCTTGTTTTATCCGTCATAAGTTCTTTGTGAGGGTGAATTACGTCCGCAAATAGGACGCGCCGTTAATGTCTACCACCGCTCCGGTCAGGAATGCTGCCCCCGCCGATGCGAGGAAGACCACGGTATACGCTACTTCATCCGGCGTAGCAACCCGGTTCAGCGGGCTTTGTGCCCGAATCTCGTCCCCTTTTGGCCCCTCTAAATGTGCCATTGCCATATCCGTTTCCACCCATCCCGGTGCCACCGTCGTGATGAAAACATTATCCGCTCCCAACGCCCGCGCCAACGACTGTCCCATCGCGTTCAAACCGGCCTTGCTCGCCGCGTAAGCCGGTGCGTCGGGTTCACCCCGGAACGCCCCTCGCGATGAAACATTCACAATCCGCCCACCACCGTGCTTCATCATATGTCGTGCCGCACAGTATGTCGCGTTGGCCGCCCCCATCAAATTGGTCTGCAAAGTGTGCATCCACGCCGCGTTCCACGCAGCATAATCAACCTGCGCCACCGCATGATCTTCATAAATCGCAGCGTTATTCACCAGCACCTGCAAACCACCCATCGCCTCGATGACCGTGGCAACCATCCCCTCTACCGCGCTCGCATCAGCCAGATCAGCCTGAACGACCAGATGCCCATCGCCCTTCAATGAGCGCAGCGTTTCCTCCGCAGCCTCCCGGTTGCTGTTATAATGAACAGCCACCCGTGCCCCGTGCTCGGCGAACTGTCGTGCCACCGCCCGACCAATCCCCCGTGACGCGCCTGTCACCAGCACTACCTGACTGCTAAAATCCATTTCGTTTGACCTTCCCGGTCGTAATTAGCTCAAGAATTTGACTTTTTCTCAGCCGCGTTTCGGCTTGGTTCGGTTGGATCTCCGTCGATCTGATCGCTGTCATCCAAAAAGTAAATATACATCCGCAGTTGGCCGAGCCGTATTTCATCCGCATTATTCACAGGCATTTTCGCCCGTGGCTTCAGCGAATCGCCGTTCAAATAAGTGCCGTTCACGCTGTCCTGATCTTCGACATAAAATCGGCCATCCTCGTGCCCTAGCGCCATATGCACCCGCGAAACACCCCAATTCGCTGCATCATACCGCGTCAAATCCACATGCGACTTCAAACCGCCCACCGTTACCTGCCGCCCGAACGAAATCGGTTGTTGCACCGTCAGCACAATCGGCATATCGCTGTGCCCCGCCACGAACAGCACACACGTGTTTCGCCGCGTCTCCGGTTGCACCGCCTTCAACGGCGCAGTCCCTACCAGATGCTTCGTATATAGATTCGACTGTCCCGTTTCATGCTGGGCGATCAACGAAGACACCACATGCCGCAGTTCGCGCGCGCTAATCGGGCGTTCCAGATAAACTTCCGCCCCCACCCGCATCACTTCCGTGCTCTGAATCGGGCGGTTCGTCGTATTCAACACCACCATCGGCGTCGTATTCATCTTCACATCACGCCGGATATAACGGCAAAACTCCAACCCGCTCATATCCGGCAGGAACGGATTCACCAGAATCGCGCTGGGGCGGTGCTGGTTATAAGCGCGGATAGCCCCCACTACCTCATGACAAACGCGCGTCGTATAACCCGCCCGTTCCAGAATCCCCGCCAGCGTCGATGCAACATCCACATCCTGCTCTACAATCAACACGAGCTGCCCTTTGCCCGCCTTAATCTGATCCTGTAATTGTAAGCTCGGCTGCCGGTGTATCGTGCCTCCATGATCCGGTGAAATGATGAAGGTCAGCGTGAGCTGCATCAATCCCGCCGTAATCTGATCACCTGAATTGATTCGATACCGCTCATCCGGCTTGATACGGTTACCATTCAAAAATGTGCCATTACCGCTGTTCAGGTCAACAATCGCCAGATGATCTGTTTCGGCTTGCAGATTAAAGTGCTGCCTCGAAACACCCTTTGACTCCGCCTCGAACGGGCTAAGATCAACATCGGGTCGTTTGGTCGTGTCTCCATCAACCACCCGCCCAACACTGATTTTATCGTCCACGCGCAGACGCAGCGGAGTCTTGATCTGCGGCCCTGATAACTCAACAATCCACGAGCCTGCCGGTGCATCCGTCATCACAATCCCTATCCATTTCTCTACAATTCCGCATGTAGAGTCGAATTAGTTTATATTATTCTACCCGAAACCACCTATCACGAAAATTGGCTTCACTAAATTGCGTCCGAAGTTAATTCGGTGTAATATCCAGAATCATCAAGAAAAACCCATAGCCAGAAGACAGGATTGCTTTATGAACCGAAAAAAAAGGTTATTACTGCGAAGATTAGTTGTCATGTCTTTGTTGATGTTGCTGGTGATGGGGATGACTGTACCAGCGGTACACGTCGCGGCGCAGGCTGGTTCCGCCGCGGCCATTAATACCGGACGGCTGAACCTCCGCAGCGGCCCCGGAATCACCTTCGGCATCGTGACCAGCGCGCCATACAATACCACCGTCACCCTCATTGGACGCGCGTCCAGTGGGACGTGGGTGCAGGTGCAGTTAGCCAACGGCGTACAGGGCTGGGTCAACCGCCTCTACCTCCGTACCTATGCCAACTACGATCTGCTGCCCATTACCTATAACACCGCTAACCTGCCGCCTCCGCAAACCGTTCCCCCGCCCGGTTCAGGCAACACCGGCACAACGGTTTACGTTGTTCGCGCGGGCGACACGCTTAAAAATATCGCCGCGCGCTACGGCACAACGTGGCAAATTCTGGCCGCCGTCAACAACCTCATCAATCCCAATTACATCTACGAAGGTCAGCGCCTCATCATCGCCTATTCAGCGCCTGCCCCCAATCCAAACCCATCCCCCAACCCCGGCACAGGCCAAACCATTCATATCGTTCAGGCCGGTGAAACGCTCCAGATCATCGCCACCCGCTATGGTCGCACATGGCAGCAAATCGCCGCAGCCAACAACCTCGCCAACGCCAACCAGATTTACGCCGGTCAGCGCTTGGTCATTCCTGCCGCTCCCCGCTATTACACCGTCCAGAACGGTGACACCCTCTTCTCCATCGCGCTCCGCTATGGTGTGACCGTTCAGGCCATCATGACCGCCAACAGCCTCACCAATGCCAACTACGTTTACGCCGGTCAACGGCTGACCATCCCCTGATCGCTTTCAATACAAAAAGTCATCCGTGCCAGTTCGTTGGCACGGATGACTCTCGTTATCTGCTGCTCATATACGAAGCAATCAATCGAGCTTAGAAGTTGCGCCTACCCGCGCCCGCGCATATTGGGGTCGAGCACATCCCGCAGCCAATCGCCCAGAAAAGCCACTCCCAATACGGTGATCGTGATCGCAATTCCGGGGAAAGTTGTCATCCACCACGCGCTGTTAATGTACTGCCGCCCATCCGCCAACATCAATCCCCACGTCACTGTCGGTGACTTCACCCCCAGCCCCAAAAAGCTCAACGATGACTCGGCTAAAATGGTCACACCAACCTGTGATGCAGCCAGAATAATCGCCGTCGAAATCACATTGGGCAAAATATGGTTGAGCATCACCCGCACACGGCTCTGCCCGATCGCATATGCCGCGATCACATACTCCATCTCCCGCACTTTCAACACTTCGCCTCGGATCACACGGGCATAAGTGACCCATCCAGTTAGCCCCAAGATGAGGATCAGCGTCCCCAATCCCGCGCTCAGAATTCCCGAAACAGCCACCACCAGAATGATGAAAGGTATACTCAACAACCCATCGGCGATCCGCATCACCACATTATCAACCCAACCACCGAAAAACCCCGCCAGCAGCCCTAACAAAACACCGATGCTTCCGGCGATCAACACCGACACCACTCCCACCATCACCGAAACGGTGCTGCCGACGATAATCCGGCTGAAGATGTCCCGCCCCAACTGATCCGTTCCCAACAAATTCACCCCTGCCTCGCTCGTGAATCCCGGCGGCATAAAACGCGCCCGCAAATTACCGTCCACCGGATCATGTGGCACGATGAGCGAACCAAACACGGCCAGAAACAGCAGTAGGCAAACAATCCCCAAACCAATCATTCCCACCGGACTCCGGCGCAGCGAAGCCCATAATGGAGACAACCTGCGGCGGTTACTTTCTGGCTCGCGCTTCCCACCGATCTGCGGAATCGGAATGACTTTCTTTTCGGTTTCCACACTCATGTCACCGTTCCCTAACGATAATGAATCCGCGGATCGAGGTATACGTACAACGCATCGACAATAAAATTGATCAGGATAAACGACAGTGCAAACCAGAATAACCCGGCTTGAACCACCGTGATGTCACGCACATTAATCGACTCAATCATCAGCCGTCCCAGTCCCGGCCATGAAAACACACTTTCAACCACCACCGAACCGCCCAGCAGCCAGCCCAATTGCAGCCCGAATACCGTCACAATCGGAATGAGCGCATTTCGCAGCGCATGCTTGATCAACACAAATCGGTTGCTCAAACCCTTGCTGTATGCCGTGCGGATGTAATCTTGGTTCATCACTTCGAGCATCGCAGAACGTGTCACGCGTGACAATCGCGCCGCCGTTCCCACCGCCAGCGTGATCGATGGCATGATGAAAGCCGCCGGTTCCAACGCGCCGAACGCCGGTAGAATACGTAGGTTGACCGAAAAAACAATAATCAGCATCAGCCCTAGCCAGAAATTAGGCATAGCGTTACCCAATGCTGCGAACGCGGAACTCACCACATCAATCAAGCTGTTACGCCGTACTGCCGACATTACCCCCAGAGGCAGCGCCAGCACCAACCCTAACAGCGCCGCGCACGAAGCCAGTAAATAGGTGTTACCCAATCGTTCCATAACCAGTTCCATCGCCGGACGCCGCGCCTGAATCGACTGGCCGAAGTCCCCTGTAATCGCCTTGGTGATGAAAATGGTATATTGCTCAAGCAGAGGTTTATCAAATCCCCAAGCTTCTCGCAGCCGTGCAATTTGCTCGGTATTGAAGGTCGGCGGTGCCATGACCGAAATCGGGTCACCTTTCAACCGCACCATGAAAAACACGATCATCGACACGATAAATAATGTGATGACCATCTGAATCATTCGATTCACAAAAAGCCCATACATGTCTGTTCCTGTCTCTGCCAAATCACAGGCTGGTGAACAAGTACCATTCACCAGCCTGCGTTTATGCACTCAACGCGCTTACTGGCGTGGCTTCAGATCACGGAACGTGAACCAACCATCCTTGCGCGGGGTGAAATCAAACTCAGCCGAGTTATAAGCAATAACGCTGTTGATTTCATACAGGGTGATGGTCTGAGCGTAATTGACATACGTCTCCCACCACTGTCCCCACAGATCCAGACGGGCTTCAGGGTTCACTGTGGTCAAGATTTGCTTGCCCAGTGCGTCCCATTCCGGTACACACACGTTGTAATTCGCCTGCGTCCATTCGCATGTGTAGAAGGTCGGAACCAACGACGGCGAGCACCCCAGCGTCGTCAGCATCATGTCGCGGTTATTCCCGCCGGAAGTAATCTGTTCCGAATAGGCCGATGCGTCGAGGATATTCAGCTCAACATTGAAGCCCACTTCTTCCAGCATAGCCGCAGCCACTTCAGCCACTTCCTTCTCATTACCGAATTGGAAGGTCGGGGCATCAAGGTAGATTGTCGGGCCAGCGCCATCAGCGAATCCCGCTTCAGCCAGCAAACTGCGTGACAAATCAGGGTTGTACCACGCGGCTACCGCTTCAGGATCAGCATACTGCTCAGCGAATCCTTCAGGGTAGTACGAGCACACGCGTGAGAGGCGTGGTTGTGCCGAACCCTGAACATCTGCCAGTAGTTCACGATCCAGCGCATGGCTGATTGCCAACCGCACATTATCGTTCAACGTAGCCGGTTGGAAGTCAGGATACGTTTCATTCATCGCGCCGGTCTCAGTTTCCACGCGCAGATAGAAACTGGTGATGCGGTTGGAAGTCTCTTCGACGACCGAAATCCCTTCCGAGCCTTCCAGTAATCCCCGATCAGGTCTAGGAACCGCCGGTATCATGTCAACCTGTCCGGCCAGCAGCGCTGCTACCTGCGCCGATTGTTCCGGAATCACTTGGTAAATCACGCGGTCAACCGCTGGCGGGCCTGCCCAGTAGCCATCCCACGCCTCAAACACATAACGATCGCTCTCGGTGAATTCCACCAGCTTGAATGGGCCAGAGCCAATCGGGCGGCGTGCGAATTCTTCTTCACCGACCTCCGCCATATAATCCGGGGGCAGCAGTTGGCAGCCGTTGTAGCTCACATCATATTCAAAATACGGGTGCGGGTTCACAGTGACGATCTCGATCGTCAGAGGATCAACAATCACCACATCTTGAATGAACTGCCACTGCGGATACACCAGAAAATCTTCGCGGCTGCGAACACGGTCAAGGTTCCACTTCACAGCTTCCGCGTCCAACACCTCACCGTTCTGGAACGTCAGACCTTCACGCAGCTTAAACCGCCACGTCACGTCATCCACGTTCTCCCAGCTTTCCGCTGCTTGTCCCACATAGCCATTCCCATCCGCCGCACGCCAGATCAGGCAGTCATACAGCCCGTTCGTCAGCCAGTGCGTCGAGCCAAACCATGTGACCGGCGCATCCATGGTACGGATTGGTCCGGAATGGGCAAAAACAAATTCCGTCACCTCATCCTGTGCCGCCAGAGGTTGGAGAGACAGAAATACGGCAAAGACGAGCACCAACAGAGTGGTAAATCTTTTGCGATTCATACAGTAGTCTCCAAGGATAAATAGATCGCTGACGAAAACCCTTGTGTCTGATATGCTAATATTTCGGAATAGGCTCTACCTCCTTTTTGGGCTGCCTGTTTCGACAGGGTTAAGGCGGGGAAACACTCGACAGTAAACAGGCCGTTTCGTGAGTGTTTTCCTGCCCGCTGTCTACGAATCAAGGCGCATGTAATACCGGCTGGCACTGTGTGGCGAAAGACGTACTGCACCTTCGGGCGTTACCAGAAAGTTATCTGAAATCAGAAACCCGCGCTGGTTCGCTAGGATGGTGCCGGGATGATATGAAAGAATCATGTTGGGTTGCAGCACGAAATCCGGTGAACTCATCGTGCTGGGGCCATCGCTGCCATCCAACCCTGTGCTGTGGCAGTCGGGAGTATGTTTGCCATCCACCGGGAAACCCAGTTCCCGCAGTGTCCTATCGTTCGCTTCCGAAATCATGCGGAAGGTATTGCCGGCCTTCGCCACTGCTGCCGATTCTTCGACCGCCAACAAATACCCGTCCAGCATCGCTTGCACATCTGCCGGTAGCGGCTTAAACGAGAATACGCTGGTCATTTCCAGCCAATACCCCCATGGCGATTCGTACACAATCTCAAAATTGATGATGTCGTCTTCGCCCATCCGCAAATCTTTATGCGTCGGCACAGTATAAGGCGAAAGATCCAGCGAGAGCTTCGTCCGCCCCCAGAATCCGCCGAATGACTTAATATAGCCTTCTACGGCGGCGCACACATCCCAGTAGCGTCTGCCCACTGCCGCCTCATCACGGAAGACATCCATCGCCGCGTCCAGAATCGCGCCATTTTCCTGTATCGCTTCCAACTCGAACGGTGTCTTAATCTGTCGGATAGCATCATAAGCGCCCGAAACTTCTACCAGTTCGTAGCCTTCCAATGCCTTGGTGAACTTCTGATATTCGCCGATGCTCATCAGCTTATTCATATTCACCATGCCAATTCGCCGGTTCGTGCCTGCATATCCCTTCGCCAGTTCAGTCGTCCGGCTCACAATATTGTCCGGCGACTCAACTCGCTCTGGCAGGGTCGTCGTCTCATTACGACTCCAGATCGACTGGTACGAACTCCACACTTGCAGCCACGGGTGAGGGTCATCCGCCCCCAGAATAGCGTAAGCCGCGCCGCCCCAAATGTGCGCATGCGTAATATATCGGATCGCGCCAATACCACCGGGCTGTGCTTGACCGACCACGATCAGCGCCCCTAACTCCTTCTCCTTCATCATCGCCTGTATACGCTGAATGCGCCGTGCGACATCGCGTTTAAGTGCGTCATGCGTCAACATGCTCTTCCTGCTCCTCATAAATATTTTGGGTTAGCGCCGCGAAACTTCTTCAATCAAATCACCCACAATCGCGAGAACATGATCCTCCGGTGGCAGCGGCCACGAAGCCCCCGCGTGAACCATCACGCCCGCGCGCGGCGCGCGAATCGTCTCCACAACTTCCCCGCTGAAAGGATGCTGCACATATCCGAGTGTTTCTCCGGCAGCCACAGCTTTCCCGCGTTTACTGCTATCAATAAAGGTGAAACCGCGTTCGCCGCTCGGCATCAAAAACGTGTGGGCATCAATCACCTGTACTACCCCCGGCTCATAAACCGGTGAACCGGCCAGCATGCCGAGGTGATGCATCGCGTTCAACACCGCCCGTTGCACGCGCTCCAAATCTTGTTCACGGTAATCCCGCAGCCCCGGCCCACCACCAATGTACGCCGCCACCACCTTTTTTCCATCTTTGGCCGCCTCAAAAGCCATCGACTGGTCAGCCGGTTGTCCCATAACCACCTGTGGTAATCCCAGTGCCTGCGCTAATTCCTTTGAATCCGTCACCGCGCCTGTCTGGTACACACCGGCGTAATGGTGATAACTCCACTGCGCACCGGTGCGAATATCAATCACCGCGTCGGCTTGGGCGATCACCGCCTCATAATACTGGTAGATCATCTGCTCGCTAACCGTACCGTCTGCTTTTCCACGACCAAGGCGGTTCAAGTGCCGGTCATCCCACACACTATTCACTTGCTCGAACTCGAAGCCGGAGGTATTCATCAGCGGAACAATAACCACTGTCCCTGCAATTGCCGCTGGATCAAGCGCGTTCACAACCTGTGGCAGAATCAACGAAGGTTCGATCTCCAAACCACTGACTCCCGCCTGCACCACCAGCATCGGCCCTGCCGTCGCGCCGGCGATCACATGCATCGGGATATGCACCGGGAATCGTCCGTGTGTCTCACCTGTTTTGAACAGTTCATAAACTTTTTGTCCCGGCTGGACTTCAATCGCACCGATTTGCATCTTCACCTTCTCCCTCTTATCATCCAACCGGTTAGTACACGTAAAGATCAGTCACGCGGCGGTCTTCTACCCGATCAATCGACCCCAAAATACCGATTGAAGTCGCCCCTACTGTCGGCCATTCCTGTCCGCTGGGGATCACAATCCCATCCTTCGGCGTCTTCATCTCCGCCAGCAGTTCGCCCGTATAAGGATCGATCAAGTGCGCGTACACATCGCCCGCCTTCAACACATCCCCGAACGCCTTCAACCGCACGAACAGCCCATCCACATCCGGCTTCCAGATCACGACTCCTGCGTTATACACCGTACACAAATCACCATCAGACTCAAACGCCCCATCAATCATTCGCATCGACTTCATAATGTTCCAGATGCCGCGCTCAGCGTCGCGCACATTATCCGCGCCGTTCTTAAACCACCCCGTTCCACCACCGAATTCCAGCGTGATCTGTGCCACACCCACGCTCTCAATCGCTTCTTTCGCCGAGTTATTGCCGAACGTCCCCGGCGGGAAAAACGCCGCCTGATCCAGCCCGAACGCCACCACCAGCTTGCGGCGCATCTTCTCCAGATCAGTCAGCTTGTTCGGGTCATCCTCCGCGCTGAACAACACATAACGTTCATACGCCGTGCGCGCTCCCGCGTGGAAGTCCACCATCACATTTGCCTGCCGGATCACTTCCTCGAAGTAAACATAAGCAATCTGGTCAGACACGCTCCCATTCTTCTTGCCGGGGAACAAACGGCTGACATCCTTACCATCAAT
The DNA here is from genome assembly GCA_017303775.1 of Anaerolineae bacterium. GTDB lineage: Bacteria > Chloroflexota > Anaerolineae > Aggregatilineales > Phototrophicaceae > CFX2. Next base: position 13,124 of record JAFLCH010000021.1, read on the forward strand.
CCGTGACCCTCTCTCACCCAGTTCAAATCCCGCCCGGTTCACCACCGGCACAGCGATCACATTACCTTTGATCTGTGTCGGATCAAGCTTCTGGATGAAATTTAAAATGGCGATAGAACCGATGATTTCCCCGCCATGAATAGCCCCTTGCACCAGCATAGTCGGCCCCGGCTGTGTTCCGGCGAATAGATGCACTGGTATTTCCGGGCTGAGTCCGGAGCGCGAGACCGCTGTCTTCAAATAACCAAAAACATGCTCCCCCGGTTTAGCTTCCAGATGTCCTACCTTCATGATTCCCCCTCGACGACTGCCGGTCTCAGATATTTTTGGAACCACTTCAAAATACGGCGTTGATGTTCAATACGGTTACCCGGTCGCCCACCACGTGTCAGGCCGTGATTCTCTCCCTCGAACACCACCATCTCCACTTCTTTACCCAGCCACCGCAGGATAGCAAACATCTGCTCAGCCTGTTCCAGCGCGCAGCGGTAATCCTCATCAGCATGCAAAATCAACAGCGGTGTTTGAACGCGCGTCGCATACGCAATCGGGGACTGCCGCCAGCTCGCTTCCAAATCCTTCCATGCATGGGTTCCCGTCTCACCTTCCGTCCCTTCCGGCCCAATATCAGAAGTACCGAAGAAACTGATCTGGTTGGTGATCGAACGCTGAGTAACAGCCGCCGCGAAACGGTCAGTGTGTCCGATGATCCAATTCGTCATGAAACCGCCGCAGCTTCCACCCGTCACACCCAATCGGGCAGGATCAACATAAGAGCGCGTGATCAAATCATCCACGCCCAGCATGATCTCCTCATAATCCTTCCCGCCTTGGTCGCCCTCACTTGCGTGTGTCCATGCTTGGCCGTATCCGGCAGTCGTCCCCCGTTGGTTGAAGTACGCCACCACAAACCCCGCGTTAGCGTACACTTGGAACTCATGATTGAAGTCCCACGAGAACATCGAACAATGCACATACACAATCGTGGGATACTGCCGACCTTCTTCGTAATCCACCGGCTTGATCAACCACGCATGTACCTTCGCCCCATCCAACCCGTCGTACCAGTACGACTCCGGCTTGGCTAATCGGTGATCACGCAGCCACGGGTTAAAGTCCGAAAGCTGAATGATCTCTCCCTGCTTCCACAGATAAAGCTCGCCCGGATGAGTCGAGTCCGCTTGTCCGAAAGCCACCACATCACCAACCGCCGGACTGTATTCAAATGTCACGCTCTCGCCGCTCACCAGTCGCTCGTATTCCCCCGCCGTATCAATGCGGTACAGATTCGTCGCGCCCTGTTCCGTCAGCAAGAAATAGATATAGGAATCGCCCGCAGCCCATTTCAACGTGATGTTCGCCAACCCTTTTCGTTGGTCAGCCACGGCATAATTACCCACTTCATCATCAATATCCGCGCCCAGTTTGTGCGCCGTCCGCGCCTGCACATCCGCCAGATGCGGCTGCCAGAAGTTGCGCCGGTTCACCGGAGGAGGTAGGTTATGCCCCGCGAAAGCGATATACCGGTCACCTTCGCCCCACACCGGACTAACCGCGCTGCCTTGCCAATCCGGCAGCAAAAGTTCCGGTCGTCCGCCGGGGAAGTCCTGCACAAAAATTTGCCCGTAACCCAGCGGAATATTTTGCTCGCGTGATGTCCCCACGAAAGCCAACCGGTCACCCGCCAAACTCCATTTAGGCGTGGAATAGTCAATCTCGCTGTGCGTCATTTGCACCAGATCGCCAGTTTCCAATTCCAGCACCCAAATCTGGCTGAAGCGGTCATGCACCCACCCGCTCCCATCCTGCTTATAACGCAGCCGCCGCACCACTTTGATCGTCGGCGCGGGGATTCCCGCCGCCGGTTCTTGATCTTGTGCGTTCCGGATCGGTGTCCATCGCACTCCGACCAACCGCAGCCCGTCCGGTGACCAGTCCAAACTGCCCATCGCCGCCCCTTCAATCGGGTAGCGCCGGATATTGCCGTTTGCCACTGTCCAAACCGCAATCGCCGAACCTGCCGCATCACTGTAGTTGTATGCGACTGCGCTGCTGTCGCGCCTCCACGTAATCGAAGCTGCCGTGCTCACACCCTCGGTCACGCGCTGCACCGAACCCGTATTCAGGTCGCGCATATAAAGATGAGTGCTGTATCCATTGCTTTCCGCATGCGGGCGCTTAACCGTATACGCCACTTTCGTCGCGTCCGGCGACAGCGCGATCTCATCCAACCATCGGAACTTCATCAAGTCTTCCGAGATCAATCCCCGCCGCGTATCAGTCATCACAGCCTTAGTATCGCTTTGCATCATCTCGTATTTACTGTGCCTCACCCGATCAGATCATGGACGACGTGTTCAATGACGCCGAAGAAACAACACCACTGTCCTTCTAGTACCGACGGGCGCGCCCGCAGTCCGAAGATCACCCCCGCGCGTGGCGCACGCACCTCGCCAATCACATCCCCATAAAGGTCATAAATCTGTCCGATCAGCGTCCCTTCAGGAATTTCTGTCTCGAATGGCAGTTCAGGGTTTCCAACAAACATCCCCGTTGCCGGAGCCAGCAGCGCAATCTGGTAACCCATCCGCCATGCCGGAGCATAGGTCGCGCTGCCATCAATCATCTTGTAATGCCGCATCACGTTCAGGTAACCTTCGGCCAGATCATCAGCAATCGTGTGGAAGTCGCTGGTCAATGTGCGGCAGTTACCGCCCAATTCCACCGTCACGCCGCCCTTACCCAATGCCCCCATCTGTGAACTGGGGTTTCCGCCGCCTGTCCCGCTGCGGAACACCAGCGTCCAGTTCGGCCCCATCGCCGCAGCCAGCTCAAGGCTCGGCTTGTTATCAGAAGCAAAAATCATATGCGCCAGATACGAATGTTCCCCGCCGGAGTGAATAGCGATCTGCAAGTCACAGTTGTCCTTCATCGCCAGCCAGTGTGCATACGCCACCCGTTCCGTCGGGTACCCATCTGCCTTACCGGGATAAATGCGGTTCATATCATGAGCGAACGTGTCCAACGGATCGCCGCGCAAACCTGCCGTGAACGCCTGCACATTCATCACCGGCACCGCCACCACTGTCCCACGCAGTTTCTTCGTGTCGATCTGCGCCAATGCCTTGAAGATCGAGAACGGCCCCTCCGGTTCATCCCCGTGTGTCGCCCCGTTCAGCCACAAAATCGGCCCATCTTCAACACCCCGGTACACAAGAATCGGAATCTGTCGTTCGCGGTTCACCATATCGCCCCCGATGGGGATGCCCCCGCGTTTGACCTCACCGGGCATGACCGTAATATTTCCAATCGTCAATGGCGCAGCCATAAGTGTTTTATCTCCTCAAATCCGTGTCGGTTAAAGTGGGAATTCAATATTCAAATCGTGGGCGAGCTGTCGTAACCCGTCCACCGTCTCGCGTGACATCGGTATCCCGTCTGCCTCACGTTCCTGCATCCGCTTAAATTCAATCTCACCCGGCAGAATCACCGGTCGCTTCGGGTCAATTGCCGGTGCGCCTTTCACCTCTGCCACCAATTGCTCCAGCCGTTCCCCATATTCTGCCTCGGTCAGGAACGCCGCCGGATCAATCGCGATCATCACATGCCCTACATCATGGTTGCTCTCATCTTGGAAGACCGAGAGTCCGAACAAAGAACCGGTCATCACCCCCGCCAGCACATCCGTGAACAAACTCAGCCCATACCCCTTGTATTCACCAATCGGCAGCAGCGGGCCTTCCATCGCCTCAGCAGGGTCAGTTGTCCGTTTACCGTCCGGAGTCAGCGCCCAATCTTCCGGCATCGCCTTGCCTTCATTCATATACCAGCGCATCATCCCCTTACCCGACATCGTCAGCGCCATATCCAGCACAATCGCGTGTGTATCCTTCCGTGGAATCGCTATCCCCCACGGATTCGTCCCCAACACCACTTGCGCCGAACCCCACGGAGCCATCTCCGCCTTTGCATTCGTCAATGACCAGCCAATCAGCCCCTGCTTAGCCGCTTGCAGTGCGTGGTAACCCGCAATCCCGAAGTGATTGCTGTGTCGTACCCCCACCATAGCGATGCCCGTCTTCTTTGCTTTCTCAATCGCCCGCGCCATCGCTCGATGCGCCGAGACATAACCAAACCCCTTCGCAGCGTCCAACAGCGCGTAACTGGGGCCATCTTTCACCCACTGCATCGGTGCGTTCGGAACGATCCCGCCGTTATTGATCTGACGGTAAAACCGGAAAAACTTTTCCAACCCTTGCCCTTGGCCGGGGTGCCACCACATCGAAGCCGTCATCAACCCATCAGTGATGATCGCCGCTTCTTCATCAGTCGCCCCCAACGCCTTCAGAAAATCAGTCGAAAACCCTCGCAGCGTCTCCGCTGCATATAAATTGACGAGTTCTTCCTTGCCGATGTCATATGCCATCGCCGCGCTAACTCCCTCTGAATCGCTTGTTGAATTACATCAATGGTGATGAAACGGGGTTCAAAACCGCTTCATTCAGGACAAACTCACCCGGTGTACACACCAGATGACCGACCAGTCGGGCGACCTCTTCAGGGTCCATACTTTCCGAACGGGGTTTTTCACCGATTGCCGCGCCGCGCCATCCCGTATCCATACTTCCCGGATACAAAATCGTCGCCCGCACCCCGTGGTCTTTACCCGCCTGCGCGATAGCATGGTTCAGTCCAGTCAATCCGAACTTTGCGCTCCCATAAGCTGGGCTGCCACCCCCGCGCACACCTGCTGTTCCCGAAATGGTGATGACATATCCCGCGCCGTTGCCGGTCAACGCCGGCCACAGCGCGCGCGTCATGTAAAACACCCCGCTGAGGTTAGTTCCAATCACCGCGTCCCAATCCTCAAACGCGGTATCGCTGAAAGTACGCGGAGCCGGTATGCCCGCGTTATTGATAAGGATGTCAACCCGCCCCATCTCTTGGATGATCTGCTCCGCCGTCGCTTGCACTGCCGCCCCATGGGATACATCACACAGCATTGCCAACACCCGCGTTCCATGTTGGTTTAGATGTGTGGCCGTCTGATTCAACCGTTCCGCGTCCCGTCCGATCAACACCACATCAGCGCCCAACGCCGCCAGATGTCCGGCAGTCGCTTTCCCTAATCCATGGCTTGCGCCCGTGATAACAGCCACTTTTCCGGTTAATGGTCTCTCCATAAGCTTCTGCGCTCCCGAAACCATATCTCGCTAACCGCTCCCCAACACGCGCTTCATCGCCACCCGCATCCGTTCCAGTCCCTCACGTAGCTTGTCTTCCGGTTGCAGGAAAGTGATACGAATGTACTGTCCGCGTTCTTTATCAAAGGCCGCGCCGGGGTACACCAGCACATGCTGGTCAGAAAGTATCCGTTGAGCCAGTTCAGCGCTGTCCATTCCGGTAAAACTGATGTCTGCGAAGACAAACTGCCCCCCCTGTGGAATGCCGTACTGAATCCCCATATCATCCAGTGCATCCATCACCAACCGCCGCCGCCGGGTGTAAGCCTCAGCCATCATCTGCACCGGCTCTTGCGGCCCGGTCAGCGCCGCCAATCCCGCGTATTGCGAGATGATCGAGGTACCGCCCGTAATCCCCGCCTTCAGTGCCTTCGTCCGCTGAATCAAATCAGCCGGCCCTGTAACCCATCCCAATCGCCAGCCCGTCATGGCAAACGACTTGGACAGCGCATTCAAGGTCAGCGTCCGTTCCTTGCCCCCCGGCAGTGAAGCAGGGCTGACATGCTTGTAATCGTCATAAATGAACAGGTCATAAATGTCATCCGCGATGATGATCAGGTCATGTTCGGCTGCCACACCGATCAACGCCTGCAAATCATCCTGCGGAATCACGCTTGCAGTGGGGTTATTTGGCGAAACCAGCAGCAGTGCCCGCGTCCGTTCCGTCACCGCTGCCCGCACTTTTTCCGGATCAGTTCGGAAGTGCGTTTCCGCGCTGCTCGGAATACTCACCTTATTCACCCGCGCAAACTTCAGCGCATCGTGATACGTGTTATAGTTCGGCTCCGGGATGATAATTTCATCCCCCGGCCCTAGCGCCGTCAAAACCATCAACAACAGCGCTTCCTGCCCGCCGTTCGTAACCACAATTTCCGTCTCAGCGTCAGCCTCAATCCCGTTAACCCGCTTCACACGTTCGGAAATCGCCTGCCGCAGCGACAATAATCCTTCCGGCGGAACATCATCGGCATGATGCTCAATCATCGCCTGCTTCGCCGCTTCAATGATATGGGGCGGTGTGTCAAAATCCGGATCACCACGTCCGAGGATGATCGCATCGCTGTATCCGCGCGCCTCTGCGATCAGCGCATAAAGGAGGTTCGTGCCTTGTTTCGGTGCTGTCGTTGTCATCGCCTTTACGCTCCCTGAACCAATCGTGCAGCCGTCTCAGCAGCATCGCTGTGCGACACACTCAGCCGCACCACATCCGCCGCCCCGAACGCTGCCCCATCACTCACACGGTATCCTGCTGCTTCCAACCGGCTGATCGCCTGTTCCTTTTGCCCGCCGCCCAACCGCACCGCCACCACATTTGCCGCCGCGCCGGAGATCACCTCAACCTGCGCTTGCAGCAGTCCCGCCAGCGTCTGCCGTGCCGCTTGCAGTCGTTGCAGTTGGCTGCGCTGTATATCGCCGAACAACTTGCTCGCCTCCAGCGCCGCATATTGAGCCGCCGTGCTCGTACAAATCGCCATAATCTGCTTCTGCGACTGCATCGTCGGCACCAGAGCCGTCGGCGCGGCGATATACCCGATAAACCAGCTCGACAACCCGCTGCCGGGGAAAGCCTCGCCAATCGCCACCACCTGCTCACCCGCTTTTGCCGCAGCATAATCAGTCACCCACGGCGCAAACCCTTGATCCCAGATCAACGTCGCTTCATATTTCACAATCAGTGTCTGAATCGCCTGCACCGTTGCCGCGTCATAAACCGCGCCCGTCAATCGAGAAGGGGACTCCAACAAAATCAGCCGGTTACCGGCCTCTAATGCCGCCTGAATACTTTCCACCGTCGCCAGCAAACGGCTGTCCACCGCCATCGGTGTGACAGTCAACGGGCGCACACCAATAGCCTTTAGCACACCGGGATGCACCACACTCGGAATCGCGATCTTGCCAGTCGCCTCGCTCAACATCTGGATGGTCAAAAAGCGCGACTCCTGCGCCCCGGCCGTCACGATCACATTCCCTTGCGCCAGAGCCGTCCCATACGTCGCGTTCAAATAATCAGCAATCGCCTGTCGTAACGGCGCAATCCCCGGCACATCCACATAATGCGTCTGCCCCGCCTCCAAAGCCTCGGCTGCGCTGGCGATGATCCGCTCGTCCAGCGGCGCATAAAACCCATCCGCGCTGAAGTCCTGCGCCCCCACCGGAGTCACCGCCGGAATCGCGCTGTTCAGCCATACATTCTTCTGATGTTGCTCCACAATCTGCTTCTTCGTTCCAACCGTCATGCGGATACCCTCTCCTTTACTCTCCGCCCTTCATCCCGTTTACGCACCGGTATCCTCTTCCCAACCCTCGGCGATCAAATCCCCGGCGGTACCAACATGGTGATGCACCAACCGCACCGCCTCTTCCACTTCTTCCCGCCCAATCGCGTCCACGATGATCAGGTGATTCCCCGCGATCTCAAGCAAATTACGCCGGCTCCGGTTCCGCAGCGACATCACCTGCCGCACCCGCATCGACACCGTACTCCACAGCATCACCAGCAAATCATTCTTGCTCGATGCCACCAGCGTGTCGTGGAAGTGCCGGTCAAGCTCGTTCACCTGCCGCAAGTCATCAGCCTCCGCCGCCTCCATCATCGAATCGCAAATCGCCCGCAGTTCAGCCACCACTTCTTGCGTCCGCCCCAAAGCGCTAATCCGCTGAATAGCGAACCCTTCCATCAAACTGCGAATGCTGTACAGCTCCTCAATATCCTTCCGCGCCAGCTTTTTCACCTTCGTCCCATGATAAGGAACGATCTCAACCAACCCCTGCGTCCCCAGAATATTGATCGCCTCTCGCAGCGGTGCGCGGCTCACACCCAGTTGTGCCGCCAATTCAGCCTCAATCAGCGTTTGCCCCGGTTTGAGTTCCCCGTTCACAATCGCCGCATGCAGCATATCCAGCACATGGGTACGCAAAGACTTGTTTTCAATATGTCCTAACGCTGAAGGTTTTTCTTTCAGGTTCTTTTCCAAGTTGTTTGTCCCTAATCTAATAATTTTTAGCAGATTGTCGACAATCGACCTTCGACAAACGACCCTCGACTCGCAGATTGTACTTTCTTCCACCAGCTTGTCAAGCAATTGCCATATAAATTTTTTGCCCCCTTTCAACACCCCGCCGCTGATCCTCCCATCACCTCTCATACACTTTCTGCTAGAATAAAACCCATTCTTAAAATCACCTGTTTACACACCCTCAGGATTTGGCATGAAACTCTTTATCAGCTTTTCACCTACCGATACCCCCCGCGTCGAAGAAATCGCCGCTCAACTCCGTGCTGCCAACCATGACGCATGGACGGATCATCCCGCCGTCCCCATCGATGACAAACGCGCGCTCCGTCACCAGATCGAGTCCTGCGATGCCTTCATCGCCCTCATCAGCCCTGCCTATCTCGCCGCAGTCGAAGGCAAGCGCGAATACCGCACCGCCAAAAAAGAACGCATGGAACTCATCGCCCTGCTCATCGATCCGCAGGCCGCAGCGCAAATCCCTTCTGATTTACGGCAGGCAGCCTTGCTGGATTTCACCGCCGGAGCCACAGCCGAAAACACTGCTGCGCTCCTCGAATCGCTCACCCGTCTCGAAGCCGATTTATCCTCCCGTCGTGCCCGTTCCACAACCGCCCGCCCGCAGCCTGCCGAACCCGAAGAATCAGCCGACGATACCGACTCCATCGCCCTTCAATTGCTGGAAATCACCGGCGCAGAAACCGAACCCGTCCATGCGCTCAAACAATCCATCAACACCGCCCTCGAAGCCGGTGATTGGGATACCGCCGTTAGCCATCTCAATGAACTCATTGCAGCCGATCCCATCGCCGCCCACTATGTCGTCCGTGGTAACACCCACGTCGAACTCGGCAAGAAACAAAAAGCCCTCGCCGACTACACCGAGGCCATCCGCCTCGACCCTACCGTCGCCGCCGTATTCAACAATCGGGGTCAGTTGTATAAGCAGTTGAAGAAGTTCAACGAAGCCCTAGCGGATTACACCCTCGCCATCGGTCTGGACGCAAAATCAGCCGACGCCTATCTCAATCGGGGCAGCCTCTACGATGAACTCGGCAAGCGCGATGAAGCCCTCGCCGACTACGACCATGCCGCGCAGCGCGACCCGCAGCAGGTGCAAATCTTCTACAATCGCGGTTTCCTCTATTTCCAGTTAAACAATCTGGAAGCCGCCCTCAAAGACTTTGAAACCGCCTGCCAGCTGATTCCGGATGACGAACTGAATCACAACAACCGCGCCTTCATCCTCTTTCAACTCGCTCGTTATGAAGAAGCCGAAGCCGCGTGGCAGCAGGCCACCAACCAGCCCGATGTCGACTCCTTCATCTATGCCGGTCACGCCGTCGCCCTCGAACAGCTTGGCCGGGGCGAGGAAGCCGTTGCCCAATACCATCGCGCCGTCGAACTGGATCGCCGCTGGAAGAACAAACTCACCAGTATTGCAGACGAATTCGTCTGGACTCCCGCCATGCAAAAACTGGCCCAGTCCATCGTCCGCCGCCTGCGTGCCCGTTCCTAAAGCCCGTTTCCACCTTGTCACGTGCCGGTTCGCTGTGCTACACTGCTGCCGGCCATTTGGCCTAAACCCACACGCCCGGACTTGAGGGTGTTGCCCACCTTACACGGTAGGGTTGCTTTCAGGGATGAACGGCGTGATTGTTAAACACCATACAGGAGAATAGTTGAATGCCTTCCAACGTATCCATGAAGGCCCTGCTGGAGACTGGCGTCCACTTCGGGCATCGCACGCCCAAATGGAACCCCCGCATGGCTCCCTACATCTTCACCGAACGCAACGGTATCCACATCATCGATCTCCAGCAAACGCTGGCCAACATCAATACCTACTACGATCAAATCCGTGACATCATCTCCAAAGGTGGCACTGTTCTCTTCGTCGGAACCAAGCGTCAGGCACAGGAAACCATCGCCTCCGAAGCCGCTCGCTGCGGTATGCCCTATGTCAATCATCGCTGGCTCGGTGGTACCCTCACCAATTGGCGCACCATCCGTGACCGCATCGAAACCCTCAAGAAGCTGGAAAAGCGCCGTGACGCCGGTGAGTTCGAACTCCTCACCAAAAAAGAAGGTCTGGTTCTGAATCGTAAGATTGAGAAGCTCCAACTGCGTCTAGGTGGTATCCGCGATATGAAGAAACCACCGGATATGCTCCTCATCGTTGATACCATCCGCGAATCAACCGCGGTCAAGGAAGCCAACATTCTGGGCATCCCGGTTCTGGCGTTGGCCGATACCAACTCCGATCCGGACTCCATTGATTTCATCATCCCCGCCAATGATGACGCGGTCCGCGCCATCAAGCTTGTCATCGGTGCATTCGCCGAAGCCGTTATCGAAGGTCAGGCCTCGCGTAAAGCGGACGATCTCGCCGAAAATGAGGTCCTGCCCGAACCCGATAACTTCTTCTACGACAAGGACGATGAAGCCAACGATGAGGCTTATCTCGGTGCTTCGACTCTCGCCAAACTTCGCGACTCGAAGCTTTTTGACGAAAATGAAGGGAATGAAGAGTAACTCATGGCTATCACTGCACAGATGGTAAAAGACCTGCGGGAAATGACAGGCGCTGGCCCGCTGGACTGCAAGAAAGCGCTTGAAGTGAACAATGGTGACATCCAAAAAGCCGCCGATTGGCTGCGTGAAAAGGGTATCGCCAAAGCTGCCAAGAAACTCGGTGCAGGCCGCACCATGAACGAAGGCATCATCGGCAGCTACATTCATCACGACAAGCGCATGGCGGTCATTGTCGAAGTCAACTGCGAAACCGACTTTGTCGCTCGTACCGACAAGTTTCAGGAATTCGCGCGCAACATCGCCATCCACATCGCCAACCTCACCCCCAAGTATGTCCGCCGCGAAGATGTTCCCGCCGATGCCGTTCAGGCCGAGCGTGAAATCCAGAAGCAGCGCGCCATGAACGAAGGCAAGAAGCCCGAAAACGTCATCGAGAAAATCGTTGACGGTCGCATGGAAAAGTTCTACGAGGAAATCGTCCTTCTGGAACAGCCCTTCGTCAAGGACGACAGCAAGAAGATTTCGGACCTTGTCTCCGAAATCGTCGCCGACTTGGGCGAAAGTATCCAGATCGGTCGTTTCGCCCGCTTCAAAATCGGTGAAACAATTGATCAGGAAACCGAATCGAATGAGTAAGCGCCTTGTCGCGTGGACTCCTCAATTGATACGTCACATGATGAGTTCAGGGATTAGCTTTTGCTAGTCCCTTTTTTTTGCCAACTCAACATTTCCTCAACCGCTTTGGTCAATTTTTAAGGGAGGACAGATGACCAGTAACGGCAGCAGTGTGCAGCAGTACAAGCGTATTATCTTAAAGCTCAGTGGAGAAGCGCTCGCTGGCCCTCAGGGCTACGGCATCGACCCGTCCAGCGCCGCTTTTATCGCCGACAAAATCAAAATCATCCATGATATGGGCATCCAGATCGCCATCGTCATCGGCGCGGGCAACCTCTGGCGCGGGAGCATCGGCGTAAATCGCGGCATGGAACAAAGCACCGCCGACCACATGGGCATGATCGGTACCGTCATGAACGGCCTCGCCCTTCAAGACGCCCTCGAACGCATCGACGTCACCACCCGCGTTCAAACCGCCGTTCAAATGAACGCCGTTGCCGAACCCTACATCCGCCTTCGTGCCATCCGCCACCTCGAAAAAGGTCGCGTCGTCGTCATCACCGGCGGCACCGGCAATCCCTACTTCACCACCGACACCGCCGCCGCCCTTCGCGCCATGGAAATCAACGCCGACATCGTCATCAAAGCCACCAAAGTCAACGGCGTCTACTCTGCCGATCCTAAGAAAGATCCCACAGCCACCCGCTTCGCCACCCTCAACTATGCCGAGGTCTTGGCGAACAAATACGAGGTCATGGATATGACCGCCTTCACCCTCTGTCAGGAACACAATCTACCCATTCTGGTGGTCGATTTTTGGGCAGAGACCGATCTCTTTCAGGCTGTGCAGGGCAACCACGACGTCGGTACCCTCATCTCCAGTCAATAACCTGCCCTTCGCGGCAGTCCAAAGGAGCGGTCATGCCTGTCCGCTCCTTTTTGTTTCTCACTCTCGAATGGCTTCAACAAACAATTGGAATGCGGCCATATCCGGCTGCGACGGAATACTGAACTGGATCAAACGGCTTTCACCGCTTGCCAGACTCCCGCTCAATGGCACAATCCGGTATCCGCTAATCTGGCCTTGCCCGTTTTGCAGCGTCAAAATTGCCCGCATCAAACGTGCGCTGCCCGTTTCCGGGTTGCGCAAATTCGCCATCACCCGGAAAACGCCGTTCTCCATCCACCCGCTCTCATCCTGCATCTCCAACATCATAAACCGGTTCGACTGTCCATCAACCGGATCAGCGCTCTTCAGCACCACCTGTGCCGCCCCATATGCCGCCCATTCAGTATTCACAATCAACCGGTAAGGGGCGATCTGCCCGCTGGGAATCACATACTGTTCCACCCCTGCCTCTCCCTGCGCCAGCAGTTCGCCCTGCCGCCCGAACAACCGCACCTCCACAATCACCCGCTCAACCGCCCCCGCCATATCATTTCGCACCAATCCCAAACACTGAATCTGCCCGCTGATGCTCGCCGTGCAGTTCGGCGTCAGCAGCGTGAGCGCAGCCGGAGTGTTCGTCGGCAGTATGGGAATACCTTGTTCGTTAAAGCTGGGGGAGGGGATGATAATCGTGTGACCAATCGGGAGCGTCAGGGGATCGAGTGTGCTGTTCGCCGCCTTCAATTGCTCCAAAGGAACGCCAAACCGCAGTGCAATGCCCAGCAGCGTATCCCCCGCCTGAATCACATAGGTCACTGGCGTAGGGGAAGCAGGTGGGGGGATGATAGGAATCACAACCGAAGGCAGTGGAGTAGGAATGTCAGGCACTCGCGCAATCAGGGTGACAGGGGGTGACAAAGTGGGGAGTGCGGTCGAGGCGGCTTCTTGCGTGATGCTGCATCCCACCACCAACACGCTCACGCAGATGCCGAGCATTGGTCGCCAGCCCCAATAACCCATGCGTTTCTATATCCCTCAAAATCCCACAGTCGGGACGATTATCCCACATTATAACCCTAGATTCGTTTTCAGCGATAGGCAATTGCTGACGAAATCAACTGCCTGCGTTACGATCAATAGCATATTAAAGGAGACACAATGACTGGGGACAAATCGCTCGAAGTTCAGGTCGGGGAATTACTGCTCTCAAAAAACTGGACAGTCGGCACTGCCGAGTCCTGCACTGGCGGCCTCATCGCCCACCGCCTCACCAACATCGCCGGCAGTTCAGCCTATGTGCTGGGTGGCATCGTCGCCTACTCCAACACGGTCAAACAATCTGTGCTCGGTGTCCATCAAGGCTCGCTCATCGCCCACGGCGCGGTCAGTGAAACCGTCGCGGCGGAAATGGCGCTGGGGGCGCGTCGTGTCCTCGCCGTTGATGTCGCCCTCAGCGTCACCGGCATCGCGGGTCCCGGCGGTGGCACAGTCGAAAAACCCGTCGGCCTCACCTACATCGGCTTAGCCGGCCCGGATAATCTGCTGGTCGTCCGCCGCCATCTCTGGAACGGCAGCCGCGAAGCCATCAAAACAGCCAGCGCGGATGCCGCTCTTGCGCTCTTGCTCGAACTCATCACTTAAGCGTGAACCGGCTCCATCACCAATTCAACCGCGTTTCCGTCTCCGTCACGCACCACCACGCGCTGGTCTTGCTGCCCCTCCACAGCCACGCCAGCCGCCTCCAACCGTGTACGCACCTGTTCCCACGCCCCCGCCTCAGGGATTTGCAGCGTGAACGAATGCAGCCCCAGCGTTTCCGCTGGTTGTGGTCGGCTTCCCGCCCAGATATTCAACCCCAGATGATGATGATAGCCACCCGCCGACACGAACAACGCCCCGTGTCCGCTCCAATCAGCCGCCACCTCAAACCCGATCAAATCCACCCAGAACGCCTTTGCCTTCTCCAGATTCGAAACATGCAAATGCACATGCCCGATATCCGTCCCCGCGTCAATCCCGTCCCACTTGGAGACATCCGCCTCGTCCAGTAACGCGTGTACATCCAGCGCCATCGTCGTCATCTGAACCTGATTCCCCTCAACCCGCCATTCCGAACGCGGGCGGTCACGGTAAATCTCCAGCCCGTTCCCGTCCGGATCATCCAGATACAGCGCCTCGCTCACCGCATGATCCGAAAACCCGCCGAACGGTACTCGGAACGCCACCAACCGCTGAAACACCCGCGCCAGCTCGCCCCGGCTCGGCACCCGAATCGCCACATGATACAACCCCGTGGTACGCTTCGGCTTCGGTTGCCATCCTGCCCGCGCCGTCAGCAGAATATGCGGCGTCGCCCCATCAGCCGAAAGTACCGCGTGGTCGCCCTCCCGCCGCACAACTTTGAACCCCATCTTCTCGCCGTAAAAATCAATCGACCGGCTTAAATCACCCACATAAAAATGTGCGTGGCCGATATGTGTCTCCGCAGGCAGTTGAAATGTCCCCATACCAAACTTCTCCTCACTGGCTCTTTACTTCCCAAACGGAAGTGAATACTATGTTATATAGTAAAGGTGACGTCTGTCAATGTTCAGTCATCTTGGAACATGTTAGAATATCATCATATATTGGAGAGTGCGGTCAAATGACTGCAAAAGTGTAACGTACTATGGAGCATCTTCAGCCTTGTCCCATCGCCCGTACCGCCGAATTGGTCGGCGATACATGGACGATCCTCATTGTTCGCGATCTTATGAGCGGCCCCAAACGCTTCGGTCAACTTCAGGAATCGCTCGGTCAGGTGAGTCCCAAAACCCTCTCACACCGTCTCAAGCTCCTTGAACACGCCCACATCCTCACCCGTCAGGCCTTTGCCGAAATTCCCCCCCGCGTGGAATACACCCTGACGGAAAAAGGGTGCGCCCTCAGCGAACTCATGGAAGCCATGCGCCACTTCGGTGAGCAGTATCTGCCCGCCGAACAACCATTGCTCAGCGCCGCCGGAGACTAACGCCGCTCACGCGACAACCGTCCCCCCATCAACGGCCAGCGCATGTCCGGTCACAAATGATGCCCCCTCCGAACACAACCACACGATGGCCTGTGCGATCTCTTCTGGCGTCCCTAACCGCCGCATCGGAATCGCCTTCACCGTCGCCTCCACCATCGTCTCGCCCAACCCCGCCACCATCGGCGTCTCTGTGAAGCCGGGGCAGACCGCGTTCACGCGGATTCCCTTCCGCGCATATTCCAGCGCCGCCGAACGCGTCAGTCCCACCACCCCGTGCTTGCTCGCCGCGTAAGGCGCAGCATACCGGAATCCCACCAATCCCGCCGCCGAAGCCACATTCACAATCGCCCCGCCGCCCTGTTCCAGCATCGCCCGAATCTCATACTTCATGCACAGCCACACCCCTTTTAGGTTCACTTCCATGATCGAGTCCCATGCCGCCTCGCTCTGCTGGTCAGTCGGAGCCATCACCCCGCCCACCCCTGCGTTATTCACCGCCCAATCCAGCCGCCCATACCGTTCCACCGTCCCCCGCACCAGCGCCTCAACCGCCGCCCCCTGCGTCACATCCACCACCATCCCCCACGCCCTACCACCTACCGCTTCCACCAACCGCACCGTCTCTGCCGCCCCTTCGCCGTTCACATCGCTCACCACCACCCGCGCCCCCGCTGCTGCCAGCGCCAGCGCCGTCGCCCGTCCGATTCCCGACCCGCCCCCCGTCACCAATCCCACCCGTTCCCCGGTCATCAAAAAATCCTTTCCGCCTCGTCCAAAATAAAAATAGGTCTTAAAAAGAGAGGAGTGGATCGACTCAAGCGACCCACTCCCCTCACAGTTTATACCTTCAGCTCACATCTCAGCCATTGACGACGAATGCATCCACCGCCGGCAAAAACACCGACTCGTACAGGGCATCCGTCTCGTCGCTGCTGCTCAACACGAGGATCATGTAAATCATCCCGTCCGCGTCCGTGATCGCCAGATTCAACGGGATGCCTTGCAGCTCGCCCTTCAGCAGCCGCCAGCTCAACCCGTTCGCCTCCCGCGTCTCCACATCATCCGTCGAAACGCCGAACTGCCCCGCCACCAGCGGAATCACCAGATCGACATTCCCGCCCGGCAGCATCTGGAAGCTGATCGCCGTCTGATCCAACCCGCTTGCCCCGCGTGCGAACGTCCCCGCGATGGCTTCTTCCCAGCCCACCGGCTTCACTGTGCTGTAATCACCGCTTGGGCTGTCATAAGCCTCCATCTCAATCGCGGCCTGTTCTTGCCCTTCCAGTTCAAAAACCGGTGCGCCTTCCGCCGTCAAACAGCTCGAATCCGGCGCGCTCGTCGGATCAACGAGGAACGCGTCAGCGATGCTCTGCGCGCACTCGTTCGACGTAATCACCCCGTGTCCCATGCCGGGGAACTCGTAGAAGAAACTGTTCGCCAGCGAATCCGCCACCAACTGTCCATACGCCGGCGGCGTGATCGGGTCATACTCACCGCTCACCACCAGCGTCGGAATATCGCTCGTCACCGCTTGGTTCTCAATCGGGTTCAACTCACCGCTGCTGTACACCGCGCACACATCCAGCAGCCGCGCGTCAATCCCGTTCCGCCGTGCGAAGCCCTGTAGCTCAGGTCGCATCTCCGCCACCACCGCTTCCAACGACTCCGCCGTATCAAACCGGTATTCCTCGTTGCACTGCACCGCGTTGTTCATCCCGATGGAAATCGCGTCCACTTGGAACAGCACCACCGTCGTCAGCAGTTGCAAGAACGAATAATCCCCGTCCCGAATCTCAAAGATGCTCTTCGGCAGCGCCGGAATAATCTCCGAAGCGTACAGCGCTTGGAAGACGAACCCCGCGAACGAATCCCCGTCGAACACCACATCCCGCTGCCGCATCAGGCGCGGATCAGTCGCCCGAATCGTCACCGGATTCGCGTTCAAATCGTCAATGATCTGGTAAAACACATTCTCCAGATCAGGGTACGCCGCGTTGCAGTCCGCGCTCGCCGCGCAGTCCGCGAACAGCACACCCAGCGACCGCTGGAAGTTCAGCGGTGCGTTCGCGTTCGTGATCTCCAGCGGATAAATCGAATCGATGATCGCGCTCCGCACCACCGCCGGGAAGTCGCGCATCACCGTCAGCGCCAGCTTCGTCCCGTAAGAAATGCCGTACAGATCAACCTGTTCATACCCCAGCGCCGCCGCCAGATCATTCACATCCGCCGCGTTCTCCGCGCTGTTATACGC
>JAFLCH010000210.1 GCA_017303775.1 Anaerolineae bacterium
GTTGCGGACGTGATCACCGACCCGGTGGAACAGGAACAACTGTACGGGTTCTATAACCCGCCGATGTCGAACGACACCGCCATTCGTGGTATCGGTGATCCGACCTCGGAAGGTGTTTACAACCGCTTGTTCTCGACCTACAACAGCGGCTCGATCTCGCTGGAAGAATTCGGCGCTCAACTCCAGACGGAGTGGGAACGCTGGGCACAACGCGCGATCATCGACAATGGCTGGGATACCGCGCAGTGGCCTGCTGCGCCCGCGTCCTAGTCGGGTAAACTTATGTGGGTGCTCGCGGCTTGCGGGCACCCATTGAACCGCAAAATAAGAGGCATTATGACTGACATCTCGGCTTCATCTGGAGAATCAGCAGGCCGAAGCGAACCCCTCCGCCGAATTCACCAATTGAGTTTGTGGCAACGAATCTGGAAAAATCGCCTCCTGTATCTGCTGCTGGCTCCGACCATACTGGGCATGGTTGTGTTCCAGTATTACCCTGCCCTGCAAGCTTTCTGGGGGTCGTTCCATTCGTGGGATGGCCGCCGCGCACGCTTCATCGGGCTGTTCAATTACCAATTCTTTTTGGAAGACCCGCGCCTGCTGCAATCGTGGGCGAATATTTTACTGTTATTGGTTTTCAACCTGATTTCGTTGAGCTTCCCGTTGATGGTGGCTTACTTGATCTACCGACTGCCGAACCCGCGACACCGTTATATTTACCGGGTGCTGGTGGTGCTGCCGGTGATCGCGCCGGGGTTTGTGTTCATCGTGCTGTGGCGGTGGTTGTTTTCGCTGGACGGCGGGATCAATCTGATTTTGCGGACGTTGGGCGTGGACTCGCAGGTGGTGTGGTTGGGGAACTCGAACACGGCGTTAGGATCGCTGATGTTCATGGGATTCCCGTGGGTTGAGGCGTTCACCGTGTTGATCTTCCTCGCGGGGTTCATCGCGATTCCGGGCGAGATGATCGACGCGGCGATGGTGGACGGGGCGACCGGATGGCAGCGCTTCCGCCGGATTGAACTGCCGATGGTACAGGGGCAGTTGAAGGTGCTGGTGATTCTGACGTTCATCGGGACGGTACAGGACTTTGGGCGGGCGCTGTTTATGACACGGGGCGGGCCGGGTTTTTCGACCATGGTACCGGGACTGCGGATGTATTACGCCTTTACGCAGGAGAACGCTTACGGTTATGCCTCGGCTATCGGGGTGATCCTGTTCTTCGTCATTCTAATCCTCACGCTGATTAACCAGCGGCTCATTCGCGGCAGCGAAGACTGAGAAAGACATCCTGCCATGAAACACAACACGAGGTTCACCCTCTTTTCTCATATCATACTGATTGTGCTGATCGGCATCGCGCTGTTCCAAGTGGCGCTGCTGTTCATTTTGTCGGGGAAGTCGGCGGGGGAGATCGCGACGAACCCGATGCTGCCATCGCTGCCGTTTCGTTGGGAAAATTTCGAGCGAGCGTGGGATCTGGGTATTCAGAATTACATGGGTAATTCGATCATCCTGTCGTTGAGCATCGTGGGCGGGGACATTCTGCTATCGGTGGTGACGGCGTATGTGTTCGCGCGGTACAAATTCCCCGGCAAGGGATTTTTGTTCGGGATGGTGCTGGCGCTGATGATGGTGCCGGGGATTCTGACGCTGGTTCCGCGTTATTTGCTGATCCGCGATTTGAAGCTGCTGGACACGTTCTGGGCGGTGATTTTACCGGCGGTGCTGGGGTCGAATTCGTTCCAGATCATCGTGATGCGGACGTTCTTCCAGAGCTTGCCGGAAGAATTGTTCGAAGCGGCACGGATTGATGGGGCTGGACATTCGCAGATTCTGTTTAAGATTATGCTGCCGCTTTCGATCCCGATTGTGTCGTCGATGGCGATTTTGCGCTTCAACGGGGCGTGGAATGATTTGATCTGGCCGCTGCTGGTGTTGAACCGTGATGAACTGCGACCGGTTTCGGTGGGATTGGTGATGCTTTCGAGCGGAGCGGGCGCGCCGGAGATCGGGGTGCAGATGGCGGGCAGTGTGATCGCTTCGATCCCGATGGTGGTGATTTTCATCGTGGGGATGCGGTCATTTATTGATGGGCTTTCGGCAGGGGCGATCAAACTATAACTATCGTGCAAGCAGACATCGAACGCGATTATCGCCATAACTTCACTGTTAATCTCTTTGATGGATCGTTCTTCGGGCTTGCGATGGGCTTCGCGTCGAGTGTGACGATCCTGCCGCTGTTCGTGGCTACGCTGACGGATTCGACGATCTTGATCGGTTTGATCGGCTCGCTGCATTTGATCGGCGCGCAGCTGCCGCAACTGCTGATGGTGGCGCGGGTGGCGGGGCTGCGACGATATAAGCGGCTGGCGCTGCTGATGTCGCTGCAAGAGCGCGTGCCGTTTTTGGGGCTGACGCTGGTGGCGCTGTTGAGCACGCAGATGAGCGCCGGCGTGACGCTGGTGCTGTGCTACGGTTTGTTCATCTGGCATTCGCTGGGGAGCGGGCTGACGGCGACTCCATACCAGAGCATGTTGAGCAAGATTTTCCCTGAGCGGCAGCGGGGGATGTTCCTCGGTTCGCAGATGGCGGGGTACAGCCTGCTTTCGGGGTTGGGCGCGATCGTGGCAGGCGGGTGGCTGGCGAATATCCCGCGCCCGTACAATTACGCGCTGTGTTTTCTGGCGGCAAGTGTGGCGCTGTTGGTGTCGTGGCTTTTCCTGTCGCGGACGCGCGAACCCGAACATGAAGAATCGTTGAATGTGCCGACTGAGCGGGTGATTATCCCGTGGGGGCGGCTGCGGCAACTGTGGCGAACGGATGGTAACTTCCGCTGGTTTGTGCTGGCGCGGATGTGTGTACAGTTCGTGCTGGTGGCGTTGAACTTCTATTCGGTGGCGGCGATTCAGCGGTTCGCGATGGATGAACAGACTTTAGGGGTGATGACGGGTTTGCTATTCTTCGCGCAGATCGCAGCAAGCCTGCTGGGCGGGTGGATTGGTGACCGGGCGGGACACCGGGTGGTGCTGGCGGCTGGAACGGCGTTGATGAGTTTGAGCGCGGTGACGGCGGCGGCAGCACCTGAGGCGAACTGGTTTTATGTGGTGTATATCCTCGCCGGATTGGGCAGCGCGATTCTGGTGACGAATATTGTCACGATGACGATGGAGTTCGGGCAGCCGGCTGAACGACCTTTTTATATCGGGCTGGCGAATACGGTAACGGCGTTCGCCACGCTGGCCGCGCCGCTGGTGGCGGGCTGGTTGGTGCAGACAATCGGGTATCCGGTGATGTTCGGGGGGGCTGGCGCAGCGGGTGTGGTGGCGCTGGTGATCCTGCTGGGTTTTGTGGTTGATCCGCGCCGCCGGAGAGAGGCTGCCTGACTTCGCAGCCTCTCCTTACGTTCGTTATTTAGACGGCGATCTGGCGGTCGTTGACCCAGATTTGCCACCCTTCCAATGTGCCACCGAGCACTTCGATGCGCGCGTCTGTGCCTTCAACGGCGAGCGATCCCCATGCCTGACCATTTGACCAGAATGATTTGAAGCTGTTTTGACCGGCAGGCATGACCGGATTGAAATGCAGCTCGCGGGCAGCGGGGTTGACACGCAGACCGGTGGTGGCAAGGAGGAGCATCCAACTGGCCATGCTGCGGGCATAGTGATGACCGCATTCGACTTCGTTCCATGGGCTGCGGCGGATGCCATCGTGCCGATCACGGACGGTTTGGACGAGGGTTAGGCCTTCATCCCAACAGCCGAGGGCGATGAGATGGGCGGCAACATGGTATTCGATGCCTGTCCAGACTTCATCAGAATAGGGGAAGGGGAAGCGCGGTTCGCCTCCATTGGGCCATGTGCAGAGGAGCAGACCGGATTCATCGCCGAGCACAAAGGTGCGCTGGGTGTTGACATGATGCCGGAAGCCGCGCCGGAAGTTGTAGCGGAAGATGGCGCGGAGGGCTGAGACGATGTGATCACGCGGGAGTAGATCACCGAGGCCGAGGAAATGGGCATGTGCCTGCCCCAGCACTTGATCGGAGAGGCAGCCGAGGCCGTGTTGATAGCGGTAGGCATTCACGTCGTCGAGATGCTGGATGTAAAACTCTCCGTTCCAGAGGCGCTCTTCGACAAGCTGACTGCTGCGGGCGAAGGCGGCATCACAGGTTTGGGCGAGTTCCGCTTCTCCCATGAGGCGTGCCATCTCGGCGGTGGCGCGGAGGGCGGCGAGGTAGTAAATGCTGCCGAGGGGATTCGGCCCCCAGAAGTCGATGTCGTAGGTGTTGTGCTGCTGGCCTTCCAAGAGGCGGTCGTTGTCTTTATCCCAGCGGATGCCGGCATAGTTCAGGGCGTTCTTGAGGTTCGGCCAGATGGAACGCAGCCAGTCGAGATCGCCACTGAGCAGCCATTCACGATAGGCACGAAGAATGGTTCCCATCTGACCATCAACGGCGGCATTGCGGTCGTTCTGTATGACCCACTGGGGAGTGGGATCGAAGAGGCGTATGTTGCGGAAGGCCATGAAACCGTCAGGATCGGTCTCGACGTTGAATTCGATGTTCCGCATTCTGCGTTCCAGCGAAGGGAAGAGATAAGCGACGGTGTAGGCGTAGCTCCAGACATGGGTACAAGTTCCGTAGCACGACCCGACATCATCGGCACAACCTTCCCACGCGAAGAAATGATCATTCTCCAGCCAGAAGCAGGTGTTGCTGCGAAGGGGGACGATATTGGCGGAGATGGCGTCGATGATGGGCGCAGGGAGGGTGCTGTCGAAGATGGATTGATGGAAGCGGCGCGTTTCGGCTTCGAGATGTGCTTGCCGGGTGAGAACGTCGCGGGCGACATCCCATGCATCGGTGAAGCGAGTCGCATAGTGGTTGCGGATGTGCGGGGAGTCCCATTTATCCCAACTGTTGATGCGATTTGGGAAATACCATGTGATGACAAAGCGCATGGCAGCAGTTTGGCCGGGGGCGAGGGTATCGTAGATGCTGATGGCACCGGTGTCGGGATATTCGCCGGGATCGGTGTAGCCGAGGTCGGTGAGGCGACCATCTTCGAGCAAATCTGTCCAGTAGTCACGCAGGAAGTCCCACCAACCGCTGCGCATCAGGGTGGGCTTGGCGGTGGTTTGGGCGGCACTGGTGGCGATGGCGACGCTGCCGAATTCAAGGGCATCGGGGGCGATGTCATTGTTGGTCATGTAGACGCCGCGCAGACCATTTTCATCTTTGTAATAGTTGATGGTCTTGCCGATTTGATGCTGGCGGTGAGCGGCGGTTGGGTCGAAGGATGGATGACCGACGGGGTTAAATAAAGAACCGGAGACGGTGACTTCCAGCGGTTTGTCGCTGGTGTTGGTGACGTGGTAGGTGAAGATGGCACAGGGGATACCTGAATTTTCGGGGTCGAGGGGGATGAGCGGCGTGAAGGCTTCGAGATGAACTTTGATGGGTAGATCATCGTCGTGGAAGTCGACGCGGGCGAAGGGATACTCCCCGTGAAAGGTGGTCGAGGGAAAATGAGGCAGACCGGCACCGGTTTGTGGATCGAAGCCGTGTGAGAGGTCGTAGGGAGGCTGGTGCATGGCTTCGAGAACGCGACCGACCGGTTTTTCCCCTTCCTGCTTGATACGCAGCAGGAAGTAGGTGTTTTGCATGTGAGTGCCTTTGGCGGGACGGTTGAAGATTTCCCAATCGCGGAAGTTGCCACGCGCACCGAGCGAGACTGTGCCGGTGCCAATGCCGCCTAATGGGAAGGTCAGCGCACCGGCTTTTTCATCAAAACTACGCATGTTGAATAACATCTCGGTCATTTCCTCAAATTTCTAACGGGTATATAGGGTGCCGCGCAGGTAATCGGCTTCATCAGAGAGCATGAAGGCGATGATGGGGGCGACTCCTTCAGGCGTGCCATAATTGCGACGCGCATTCTGGATGGCTTCTTCCTCCGGAATGCCCTGCCGACGGGCGTTTTCTAGCTCGACGCGGAGTTTCATTTCGGTGATGATGCTGCCGGGGGAGAGGGTATTGACGCGGATGCCGCGTGATTCGAGTTGGGCGGCAAGGGTCATGCTGAGGCCGTTAGCACCCCCTTTACTGGCTGCATAGGCGAGTGAAGAACTGGGACCCTGTACACCTGCCCCGGAAGCGATGATGACGACGACACTCTGCTTGCTGGCTTGAAGGAGGGGCATGGCGTATTTGACAGAGAGGAATACGCCGGTGACATTGACCTGCTGCACCATCTGGAAATCTTCGGCGGTGAGTTCTTCGGGGGTGAGGAAGGCACCGCGCAGGATTCCGGCAGCACAGACAAGTCCATCCAATTTGGGGGTGAGAGCCTGAATTTGGGCGATAACCTGTTGAACCTGTTCTTCGCTGCTTACATCGAGAGGAAAGAAGGCCGCGCCGGGTTGGATGGCGTTCAATTCACGGGCGAGAGTTTCGCCCTGCTCGATGTTGAGATCGGCGATATAGATGACAGCACCCCGGCGAGCGCAGAGTCGAGCAGCGGCAGCGCCTATCCCCTGCGCGCCACCGGTGATGAGGATTACTTTTCCTGATAGATCGGTTAACACACTGTTTTACTCCACGATGGGAATGTTGAGATCATTCAATTTACGGCGAAGGTAGGCGGCGGCGGCTGGAATCTGTTCCGGCGTGAGATGCTCGATGAACATATAGCCATCGGGCAAGAGTGCCTCGAAGCGCCGCAAGAAGGTGTCGATGTCGAAGATGCCTTCACCGAGCGGGGCTTCGCTGATGTGGACGACGAGGTTATCCTCGACCACCAAATCTTTGATATGGGCTGTGACGGCATATTCCCCCAGTACATCGAAGACTTCGTTGATGAGGGGGGTGCTGTTGTAGGCAGAGGCAAGGTCAGCGACGAAGTTGATAGGATCGATGTTGACCTTGAGCCACGGCGAAGCGACAGTTTGGAGCACATGCCTCACCACCTGCGCGTTGTAGAGTGGCGTGAGGGCGTGGCATTCCAAACCGACACGAATTTGATATTGTTCGCAGGTGCGGTTGATGTGGTGAAGGCTTTCGATGAGACGAGCCTGTGTTTCCGGCAGGTAGTTGGCGGGGTCGGGCGACCATGGGCCGCGCGGACTCATGCTAGTGGGACGGAGGCCGATCATTTCAGCACCAATTTCCGCTCCCCAGCGGATGATGGCTGATGCCCCTTCGAGACCGGAGGCGCGCACCTGCGGATCAGTAGTGATGATGGAAGGATACCAGCCCCAAAGCTGTATGAAACGCAGATGATGGCGATCCAGCATACGCTTGAGATGGTGGAGCGCGGCAGGGTCTGCCTTGAGGGGATCTCCGGCGATATGAGCGACGATGCCGGTGAAACCCATGCTACAGATGTGCTCCATGAGGGCATCGTCTACAGCGAGGAAGTCGGAAGGGATGAGACCGATGACACCAAGACGCATGATTAAGCCTCCGTCCAAATGGGTGACGGCGGTGCGTCGATGACAGCGGCAGCATCTTCGACCGTCCCCATACCGGTAAATTCAGCACGAACCCGTTTGAGCACAGCAGGTGGCGTGTAGTAGAAGCTGATGA
>JAFLCH010000211.1:0-3739 GCA_017303775.1 Anaerolineae bacterium
GACTGCATCGGCGCGCACTATAATGAAGGCATCGTCGGGCCAGACCAGACCAGCGGCGACCCGCGCGGGAACAGCGGCTACTATACCCGTTACTTCTGGGGTATGGTGAACACGTATTATAATGCGTTCCGCGGGGCGCGTCCGGTGTGCTTCACCGAGCTGGGCTACTTGACGCCGGAAGGCTTTCCGCCGCTGCCGGGTTCGTTCGGTTGGGCGGAAAATGTGACGGTGGCGCAGCAGGCGGCGTGGCTGGATCGGGCAGTGGCGCTTTCCCGCAGCAGCGGCAAGGTGCGGCTGCTGATCATCTGGAACGTGGATTTCACGAATTACGGTGATGATCCGATGGCCGGTTATGCGATGATTCGACCCGGTGGTGGCTGCCCGGCGTGTGAAGCGTTGGGGAGTTAGGAAAAAGTCACTATACGGCCTGTTGGGACAGCCAGTGATAGAATGGAGGGCTGCCAACAATGTCTACGAGATGCGACCAACACCTGTTGTTGAGCGCGATGGGCTTAAGGGAAATGGAATGAGCGATTTAAGCGACCGTAAAGAAGATACCCAGCAGTTTTCGGTGGTGGATGTTCAGGATGATACCCCGCCGCCGTTCGTGAGGCTGGATGAAGATACGCCGCCTCCGCGCACGCCAACCGGCGGGTTGGAAGCGCCATATACCCCAATCGGGCAGCCGCCCGCGCAGGGTGGAGGCTGCGGGTGCTGGATACCGGCCATGATCACCCTGCTGCTGGTGATGCTGCTGGTGATCGTCGGGTTGATTTTGCCGCCGATCAATTTGCCGCAGCGGTTGTTGGGCATTTCGCTGTTCGGGCCGGAATATACGACCCTGAGCGCCGAAGCCAACGCGGTGGCGTTTGATGGATTGGCTGTGGTGGTTGATCCGGCCAATGTGGGAAACGGGTTTGGTGTGGCGCTGGCTTCGGTGCCGCTGAACGCGACCTCGACAGACAGCGAAGTGGTGGCACGAGCGCTGGCGGCTGTTCCGCCCACGCTGAGCCGCCAGAGCGCGGTTTACAGCATCGAGACGACCGGATCGCAGCCGAGCACGGTCACGCTGAACCTGACTGTACCCGCTTCGGCGAATCCGGATCTGGTTGATTTGTACGGGTGGGATAACGCGGCGAACCAGTGGCGGTTTATTCCCTCGCAGGTGAATACCAGCGGCGCGTTAGCGGTGATCGCTTCGGTGGCGGATGTGCCGGAACAGGTGGCACTTTTCCAACAGGCGGCGGTGACACAGCCCACGGTTTTGGTGGCGGTGGACGCGGTGCAGGTGCTTTCGGAGTCGGCAGGGCAGTTGGCGACGATTGTCGCGCCGGGTGGGATGACACCCACGCTGGACGGCAAGCTGACGGGCAGCCTTGCGCCCGGTTATGATATTAACCGGGGGTATCTGGTGATGCCGGTGATCCGCAATTTTGCTGATCCGCGCGCGATTGATACCAACACGATTACGGCGATTCTGGGTAACCGCACGCTGCGGAGCGAACACGCGGTGCAGATTGCCGGATTTGTGGCGAACAATGGATTTAAGGGCGCGTTCATTGATTATCGTGACGTGCCGGTTGAACTGCGCGAGTCGTTCAGCGCGTTCGTGACCGAACTGGGGGGCATCCTGCGGCAGCAGGGTTTGAGCCTCGGCGTGGTGGTTCCGGCGGCGGTGAACACGGACGGCGTATGGAATACGGGGGCGTATGACTGGCGCGCGCTTGGAGCGGCCTCCAACTATGTGCAGATTAATCTGGGGTTGGACCCGACCACGTTTGAACCGGGCGCTGACCGGCTGGTGGAAGCCATGCTGCGCTGGGCGAAGGGCGAGATCAGCCGCAATGAAATCCTGATTGGCCTGTCGGCGCTGTCGGTGCGGCAGGTGGCGGGTGATTTCACCAGCGTGGGTTATGTTGACGCGCTTTCGGCGCTGGGCGATGTGACGATTGAAGCTGAAACCTCGGAAGGCGGGACGATCCTACCGGGCGCGGAGATCACCGCACGGCTGGATGGGTTTGACGCAGCGTCGGGTCTGGATACGACGACTCAGACCCCGTTCATCGATTATCTGGGGACGGACGGCGGCGCGGTGTCGCGCATGTGGCTGACCTCACCGGAGGCGCTGCGCTTCCGCATGGAGCGGACGTTCGCGTTCGGGCTGTCGGGCGTGGCGTTCACCGATTTGCTGGCGGATGGGGTGGCGCAGGGGATTGATGGAACGATCCTGAACTACAAGCTGCAACAGCCGCCGACGCAAGTGGCGACGGAACTGGCGCTGCGCTGGCGTATTGAAGGCTCAAGCGGTTTGCTGGGCGAAGTGACCACCGGTTTGAATGATCCGCTGGTGGTGACGGTGAACGCGCCAGACGGCAATTACGCCATCAATGTCGATGTGGTGGGCGGGCAGGAAGAAAATCCGCGCAGTGGTGTGGCGGTGGCGTTGTTCGCGCCGACCCCGACCCCGACTCCGCTGCCGACTCCGACTCCGACACCGGTGCCGACGGCGACGCCGGTGCCAGTGGTTGCGCCGCAGCCGGTTGTGGCCGCGCCTTCCGGTAACGCGGGTGCAGCATCTAACCCCGGCGCGGGGAGCATTCAGGTCGGGAACTTTGAGTACGGCGGTCATGTGACCAATCCGGCCAGTGAAGCGGCGGCCAGCGCTATGCGACGGGCGGGGATGAATTGGATGAAGATCCAGTTCCGCTACGGGGTGGGAACCGCACCGGGAGCCGTCGCCGGACAGATCAACGATGCGAAAGCGCGCGGGTTCAAGATTCTGGTGGGGCTGGTCGGCTACCCGAATGAACTGGCAAACGGCGGCGATGGCTATGTGCAGCAGTTTGCTTCGTTCGCGGGGGGTGTCGCGGCGCTGGGGCCGGATGCCATCGAAATCTGGAACGAGCCGAATATTGACCGCGAGTGGCCGGCAGGCAACATCAGCGGGGCCGCTTACGCGAACCTGCTGCGGGCGTCGTATGGCGCGATCAAAGGCGCGAACGGCGGGGTGATGGTCATCAGCGCCGCGCCTGCTCCGACGGGGGCTGAAGCAGCCTTCCCCGGACGGGTGGTGAATGATGACAACTGGATTCGGCAGATGATTGACGCGGGCGCTTTGCAGTGGATGGACTGCCTTGGGGCGCACTACAACGAAGGGATTGTGGCACCGACACAGACCAGCGGCGACCCGCGCGACAATTACTACACCCGCTACTTCCAGAGCATGCTCGATGTGTACTGGGGGTTGGTGGGCGGACAGAAGCCGATTTGCTGGACGGAACTGGGTTTCCTGACACCGGAAGGATATGGATCGCTTGATCCGTTCTTCGGTTGGGCTTCCAATACGACGGTGGCACAGCAGGCGGCATGGCTGGCTCAGGCGGCGGCACTGTCGTCGCAGAGTGGTCGGGTGCGCTTGATGATTGTGTGGAATGTCGACTTCAGCAATTATGGCGCTGACCCCATGGCCGGATACGCGATGATCCGACCCGGCGGTGGCTGCCCGGCCTGCGATGCAATGGCTGGCGCGCGGTAGCGGTGTCTAATAGCAGGGTAAGGGTACAGCACTGTTGTGCCCTTACCGGTTACCATCAGGGTATAATCATCCACGAAATGATGTGGAGGCAGGTAGAGAAATAATGGCAACACTCCAAACAACTGCTCAACGCAGCCGGATACGCCAATTACGGATGTTCGTTCTGGTGTGGATCGGCATCACCTTCATAATGGGTGCATGTAC
>JAFLCH010000211.1:3839-7583 GCA_017303775.1 Anaerolineae bacterium
ATCCTCAACCGTTATCCGGGGCAGGTGCAGGCGATTGAAGTGTGGAACGAGCAGAATATTGACCGTGAGTGGTCGTCTGCCAAGGGCTTGAAAGCCGAAAATTATGTGGCGCTGCTGCGGGATACTTACACCGCGGTGAAGGCCATCGACCCCGGCATCATCATTATCAGCGGGGCGCTGTCGCCCACGGGCTTCAACGATGGTGTCGGCGCATGGGATGATTACATCTACCTCGACCAGCTCATCAGCGCCGGCATGCTGAATTATATGGACTGCTTGGGCGTACATCATAACGGCTATAACATCGGGCCGAATATCCCGTGGGACAATGTGCCGCCCGACCCAACCGCTTCGTTCCGTGGGCCGTTCGATAATCCGCATCACAGTTGGAGCTTCTACAGCACGCTGCAAACCTACGCCAAGAAAGTGGCGCTGGCGGGTGGTGAACAGAAGCTGTGCGTGACCGAATTCGGTTGGGCATCGACGGAAGATTTGGGCGGTTATCCGGCTGGCTTCGAATTCGCCAACGACAACACGCTTCAGGAACAGGCCGATAATATCGTCGAGGCGCTGAACCTGATGGATGAATGGGGCTTTGTGTGGCTGGCGTTCGTTTGGAACTTCAACTACGGGCCGCAGGCAGGTTGGGCGACCGACAACGACAATGTGCCGTACTCGATTGTTGGTAAGGACTGGAAGTTCCGTCCGGCTTACGACGCGATCATCAAGTGGAGCCAAGAGCGTAAGGCGCAGGGTATCTCCTGATCGTTACTCCGGTTCATCATCCGAATTGATTTTGCAGATTGGGGCGCACGAGAGCGAGTGCGCCTCAATCTGTCTTAGAGGCAGTTAAAGTTTTTGTTCATGCGTATTTTTTATGGCAAAAAATTCAAACTCATAGTAACGGTGGCGGCGCTGCTGCTGGTGGTGCTGCTGCTGGTGGAACGGGTGAACCGTTACGATCCGTTTGAAGGGCAGGCGGTGGTTGATCCGCCGTTTACCCCACTCACCTATGGCATCCAGACTTTTTTGTGGTGGGATAAAAGCAAAGCGCTGCTGCATATGGACTGGGTGCGCTTGATGGTCTTCAGCCATGTGAAGCAGATTTTCGCGTGGGAGGATATCGAGCCGCGACCGGGGGAGTTCAATTTCAGCCGCGCGGATGAACTGCTGGGCGAATTGGAAGCGAAGGGTTTAAAGGTAGTGGCGCGGTTGGGGGATGCGCCTGAGTGGGCGACCCAAAATGTGCCGGGGAAGAAGCGCGTCGATTTTGTGGACGCGCCGCCTGACCGTTTGGAGGATTGGGCGGCCTACTGCGGTGCGCTGGCAGGGCGCTACCCCGGCCGAATCGCGGCTTATCAGATTTGGAATGAACCGAATCTGGGGCGCGAGTGGGGGATGAAGCCCCCGAACGCGGCGGAATATGTCGAGCTGCTCAAGGCATGCAGCGACGCGATCCGCGCGGCTGACCCGCAGGCCATCATCATTTCAGCCGGGTTAGCGCCAACCGGCACATGGACGGCGGAGGTGACACCGGATGATATGTTCTTCCAACAGATGTATGATGCAGGCTTTCACCAGTACGTAGATGTGGCGGGCGTGAACGCGCCGGGGTATAACTTCCCCCCAGAAGTGAGTCCGGATGATGTTGTTGCACAGGGGGGGCAGCGTTTCGGGACTTTCCGGCATGTGGAAGACATGCGACGTATTATGGTGAAAAATGGCGATTCAGCCCGCCAGATGGCTATTTTGGAGATGGGCTGGACGCAAGACCCCATTCACGACAATTATCGCTGGTTCGCCGTCACGGAAGAACAGCAGGCCGATTATTTTGTCCGCGCGTATCGATACGCGGCGGAGCATTGGCGCCCGTGGATGGGATTGATGTCCGCGATTTATATCCCTGATCCGGCGTGGACGGAAAACCGCGAAGAGTATTGGTGGAGCGTCACGGTGGGGAAGGGTGTCATGGGGCAGGCGTATCTGGCTCTGTCGAATATGGCAAAGTATTGCGGGGAGCGCGTCATTCCGGCGCGTGACCCCGGTAGTCCGGAGGCTTTGGGTCTTGTCACCGTCACTCCTTGCGATTAGTTTATTTGCCCATCTGGTTGCTACCGTTGTCTGGATCGGCGGTTTGATCACGCTGACCGTTTTCGTGTGGCCGGAGACGCGGCGTGTGCTGGCGGATAATCCGGCGCTTTATGCGCTGCTGGGGCGAATCCGCAAGCGCTTCGTACCGCTGACGAACTTCAGCCTCGTGGTCTTAATCCTGACGGGCTTTGTGCAGATGTCGGCGGACTCGCATTATGACGGGCTGCTGCAATTCGAAAACGAATGGAGCAGGGCGCTGCTCCTCAAGCATATCGCCATTTTCGGCATGGTGATTTGCGGGTTGGTAATGCAGTATTGGGTTACACCCGCGTTGGAACGCGCCAGCATGCTGGCGGAGCGCGGTAAGGGGGATGCTGAGGAATGGGCACGGCTGCGACGGCGCGAGGTACGGCTGACATGGTTGAATGTCGGGCTGGGCGTGGCGGTGTTAGCATTCACGGCATGGATGACAGCGTTGTAAACAACCAGTTTCGCCGGACAGATGAAGCCCGGCGCTGTGATACAGACGCAGTTGGGAGTACGAATTGTCTAGTCGGGTAGGTTATGCATTAGCGGTGGTTTTACTGCTGGTTGGAGCGGTGCTGCGGATCGTGAACTTCGCAACGCTACCGGCTGGTTTGAATAATGCCGAAATAATGGATATTCGGATTTCGGAGCGCGTCCGTCAGGGCAGCATTGAAGTGTTTTATGATCTGGGGCATACCGGACGCGAGGGGTTGTACCACACGATGCAGGCTGTGGTTACCGCTGTGGTCGGTAATGGCACGCTGGGTTACCGGATGCTGTCCTTGTGGTTAGGGATGCTGACGTTGGCGGCGGTTTATGCGCTGGCACAACGTTTGTTCGGTGCGCTGGTGGGGGTCGCGGCGCTGGCGCTCCTCAGCAGCAACATGTGGATGATCATCCTCAGCCGGCAGGTGGCACGGGAGACAGTGCTGCCGCTGCTCATTGCTTTGCTGCTGTTGATGCTGGCGAGGACGCTTTCGATTTACCGGATTCATTCGCGTCTTGCGGATAACACGGCGTTCGCGCTGTTGGGTGGGCTGCTGGGCATCGGCTTTTACATTCATCCGGATCATTTTTTGATCGTGCTGTTCTGCATGATCATCATTATTTTCCGGTTGACTGCCCCGCAGCGGCTTTCCCGCCAGACCATCAGCTATCTCCTGTTCAGCCTATTGGTGATGATTATCATCGCCATGCCTTACCTCATTTCGTCGATCCGGCTGCCTAATTTGAGTGGTGCGTCGCGCATCTTCGAGAATTACACGCTGGAAGGGAATCCGCCGTTTCGGGCGCTGCTCGATATGCTGGGCGGCATCTTCTTTATGGGGGATGCGAATGCCGCGCATAATCTTCCGGGGCGCCCGTTGATCGATCTGGTGAGCGGGCTGCTGGTGCTCATCGGCCTGTTGATGACGATCCGGCATTGGCGGCAGGGGCGTTACGCGATCTTGTTGATCGCGTCGCTGGCGCTGCTGCCGACAACCTTCTTAACGCCCCAATCCCCTAACTTCTTGACTCTGACGCCGCTGCTCCCCCTCTTGGCGATGTACTTCGGCCTAGGGGTGCGCACCCTGTACCTGAGCATTATTCCGCGCGCGCGGCCTGTGCTGCTGTTGGGCGGGCTGG
>JAFLCH010000212.1 GCA_017303775.1 Anaerolineae bacterium
GTTTGGGGTTACCAAATGGTCACTATTTGGCGACGAGTTTTCTAACCATTTGAGGGAAGCGAAGTGTTAAGACGGTTGGGAGATGGTTAGAAAATGGTTTGTGGGCAAAAATGGGGTGCTGATGGAACGTGCGGTGAATTGGTTGGTTTGGATTGAATGATGCGGTGTAGAAAACCGTCTCCATTGTTTACTGGCAGATCGAGTCTATCCCAGTTTTGGGGAGCAGCAATTAATCAGGCAGCAGGAGCGACCGGACGGGCACGACAACTGTTAAAACTGCCGACTGCCTAAACCCTCATGAGCCTGCATTCCCACTTTCACGTATCCATATATATACTACTTTAATCCGCAAAAGTGGCAGCCACGGTCGCGCCGCTGTTCTGAAGCAGGATTGCTCCACCACTCCGACCAAAGCAGTCAATACGCGAGCGGCGACTACCAGAAATTGCTTGCGCGCGAACGCATTCAGGTCAGCATGAGCCGCAGTGGCAACTGCTACGACAATGCCATGATGGAGAGCTTTTTTGCTACTCTCAAGACCGAGTGCGTTGACCGACGTTACCCAACCCGCCACGAAGCCCGCACAGCGATCTTTGAGTACATCGAACGCTGGTACAATCGTCGCCGTCACTCCTCACTGGGTTATCTCAGCCCTGCCGAGTTCGAGCACCGTCTCGCCCGTGACAACATCGGTGTCCATTAAACCCGGGTCAGTCCACTGTTTCTTCTCAGACACTTGTCTATAAAATGGGTACTTGATATTCCTTTACGCATATTTCACGACAAGTCATCTATATTGAAGATAAAGAAGCATTACAATTACTGAAGTAAAATTACAACACATCATATATTTTTATCCATTCGATAAGTGAAGCAGCTTACTCAATGGAAGTTAGCGCAGAATACTGTTTCTAGCATTACTGAATATGCTCAGGGGGTTGTTTCATGCCACGCTTTATTTCACCAGCTATCATCCTGATGAATCGCCTCAAATATCTGCAGAAATTCTTGTTGATTAGTGTTCTGTTCGCGATTCCACTAACCACGGTACTCACTCAATACCTTGTTAATGTCGAACATGATATTAATTTTAGTGCCAAAGAACGTTTGGGCGTCGTTTATAACGCTCCGTTGGTAGAGCTTTTCAAACTTGTTGGAAAACACACCGCTGCAGTAAGTGCGTTTTTAAGTGGTGGACAAACATTTGAAACGGAAATCCAATCTATACAGGCAGCCATCGATACACAGATTGAAGTTGTAAACAAAGTGAATGATAGCCTTGGATCTGTACTGGCAGTATCTGAAGCTTGGGGGGAAGTTAAAACTCAATGGGCGGCATTGCGTGAAATGACACCGTCGCTAACACCCGTCACTAACATAGAAACACATTCTGCCCTTTCAAGTAAAATCCAGTCCCTAATTACTCAAGTTGGCAATAACTCCAACCTGATTCTTGACCCTGATATTGACACCTACTATCTGATGAGCAGCGTAATCACGACCCTACCTTCAGCCCTGAACTACTTCAGCCAACTACAAAGCAACGGTATTGCTGCATTGGGCAATGATACCTTTTCTGCTAGTGATGAAACGCGCCTTGTCATTCTCAGCCAACTCGCCCAATCAAACCTTGATCTCAATCAACGCAATTATGAATATGCCTATGACTACAATCCAACCCTTAGGACCCAGCTAGCAGATAGCAGCAATCGCAATGCGCAAGTACTGACTAGTATCATCGATAGTTTGAACAGCACGATCATGAAGCCAGCAGATGCTGAATCTAGCACTAAGACCGAAACGATCAAATCCTACTACACCCAAACATCACAGGCGCTGGATGCCAGCTATGATTTCTACAATCAAGTCACAGCGGCAATGGACAATCTACTACAAGTCCGTATAAACGGCTTCGTACAAGGACGTACAGTTATTTTGGTGATTGCAGCGTTGGCCTTGGCCGCAACAATTTATGTATTCGCCGGTTTCTATCTATCTGTGAAGGGGACCATCGCAGCCCTTGCTCAAGCAGCCGAGCGTATTGTCAACCAGCGAGGTACGGGTGACTTGGTTCTGGAAAGTCGAGATGAACTCGCTCAAGCAGCAATTGCGTTTAATAATGTGGCGAAAGGTTTGGATCTGGCACGACGAGAGTCAGTTGAAGCGGTCCGTATGAAAGATCTGTTTCTCGCCACAATGAGCCACGAACTGCGGACACCGCTAAACGCGATGATTGGCTTTTTGCACCTGATGATTTTTAGTGGTCAAATGGATGCAGATAATACGCATATGGCAGAACGGGCTTTGGCGAACACCCAGCGCTTGCTATCCTTGATTAATAACATTCTTGATCTGTCCCGGATCGCAACTGGCGGTCTTGAAATTGTTCCAAGTACTATGGAAATACGTTATGTTGCGGCCAGTTTATACGGTGATCTCAAATTACTTGCTCAAGAGAAGAGCCTGAGACTTGAACTGGATGTTGATCAAACCCTGCCTGAAAAAATGAATCAAGATGAGTCACGTATATCACAGATCGTGACCAACTTGGTAACAAATGCCATCAAATTCACCGAATCGGGTGCTATTAACATGGTCTTCAAACGCCGCGATGAGCGCTTCATTATTCAAGTTGCCGATCCGGGAATAGGTATTCCACAATCCAAGCAGCATTTAATCTTTGACGATTTCTTCCAAGTGGATTCAACGTCAACACGTAGTCATCAAGGCGCAGGACTGGGGCTTGCCATTGTAAAACGTTTGGTTCTCTTAATGAATGGCACCATTAACTTGACTAGCGAAGTAGGCAAAGGAAGCACCTTCACTATCGAACTCCCACTTAATCTACCGTCCTATAATCCGGGTGACCGTCGCAAACAAGCCGAACATGTTTTTGCCAAAAGCATGTCAAGCCAGAGCGATCAAAGTGTACCGGTAGCTTAAAGCAATAGGAGGACTATGATGATATCTATACCTCGTGCTTTTGTAGACTGGGAAGTTCTAGTGGTTGATGACGAACGCGATAACCTTGAAATTGCTAGGCGGTTATTGGTTATGGCCGGTGCCAAGGTCACGACTTCTAGTACGGGTAAAGATGCCCTTGAACAGATTAAGTCCAACCCAACGCGCTACAAATTCATTTTAAGCGATCTCTCCATGCCTGAAATGGATGGCTGGGAATTACTTTATGAGATCAAACAGGAACCTCGTACTCAGGATATTCCTGTAATCGCATTAACAGCCCACGCAATGATAGGAGACCGCGAACGAGGGATTGCGGCAGGCTTTCATAATTACATTACAAAGCCACTAGATCCCACTAAATTTATACGTCAACTCATCAACTTGCTTAAAGATTTACCAGAATATGCATCACTTCTCGATGCCGTATAGCGACAGTGTAGGAGTAAATTCAAATGGCTAATGATCCCATTTTGGTAGTGGAAGATGATCCCGATGGGCAAGAAGTAGTAGCTCGCATATTGAAGCAGGTCAAACAAGAAGTTCAAATTGCCTCAACAGCCGAAGAAGCTTGGGAAATGCTGCAACAAACTGCTTACGCGGGAGCGATTATTGATCTAGCGTTGCCCGGTCAAGACGGTTTCCAGCTGTTGAACGCTATTCGAAATGATGCAAGAATCAGCGGTTTACGCTGTATTGCGGTAACAGCCTTCCATACCCCAGAATTAAAGTACGATGCATTAAGAAATGGGTTCAATGGCTACTTCGCCAAACCACTGAACCGCACACTTTTCCTCGGCGCGATTGAAGAACTCATCTTCAAATAGCGACCGACTAGATACTGCTGCGATCCCTATGGACGATCATGCCTCCCTATTTGGGAAGGTCGCACCCGGGCAACGCTGTCGGTAAAATAGGGGTTGTCAAGGCTTTGTCACCATATGTTGGTCTTGCCCAGTTTCGTGGTTCATCCGCACTTTATGTGAAATCAAGAGGAAGCACAAGCGCTTTGCTGAGTTTTGTGATGCTTGTCGCCGGGATCTCTGTATCGGCCTGTGTTACGGCATTCCCGGCGTGGGCAAAACCGTATTTGCCGGTCGCTATGCCCGTAAACGCGGATATAAGACAGCCGATGATTACTTACTTGCATTATTTGAATTTGATATTCAGGATGATGACGAGGAAGATCCTGTAGCAGCTTTCCAATCGTGCCATTCAGGCCAATCAAGTTACCGAACGGGTCAAGGTTCTGTGCGCCTTCCACGCCTGCTGAGTTGTTGGTTTCCATCCGTACTGTGCCTAAACCATCCTGCGCTGTCCAGTGCCAGTCGCTAGAGGCATCCTGACGTGCATGGATACCGCGCGGCGCATGAACGAAGCGCGTGACGTCACTGCCTTCTGTTTGTGAGAGGACGATGGCGAGACCGGACAGAGTATGCAGGAGGTGTTTGGTGACGATGATGCTGACGGTTTGCTGAGTCCGGCGACCTTCAGCATCATACTGGTAGGATGCGCCACCCATTGAGAGCAAGCGATTGGCGCGATCCCAAAATCAGCCGGTTGATTAGCCACTCGGATTTATGCTATACTCTGCGCAGACTCAATTGAACGAGGAGAATGCACTATGTTCAGCAGCTATACCCCCCCGGCTTACGAGGTGGGCCGCTCTTCCCTTATGTAGCGGTTCTTCACCGCGCGCCTTTTTACCCCTCACGCCTCATTCTGTATCAACCGCATCGACTTCAATCTGATACAATCCCCGCACTTCTGCGCGGGCGGATTGGATTCCGCCGGATGAACAGCGCAGGCATCGAACCCGTTTATTTTTGCTACCCGACGAATGCGGTGGGCGTTGTGTTCCCACCCCGGTCACACGAGAGAGATAATGACTGAAAATAAATACAACCCGCAGGAAATTGAATCCAAATGGCAGGATCAGTGGGAGCAGGATCAGCTCTACCGCTCTAAGGTCGATTGGAGCAAGCCGAAGCACTACGCGCTCACCATGCTCCCCTATCCCAGTGGAGATCTGCACATCGGTCACTGGTTCGCCATGACCCCCTCCGACGCGCGCGCCCGTTATATGCGGATGCGGGGCTTCAACGTGCTGTTCCCCATGGGCTTCGACGCGTTCGGTCTGCCGGCGGAAAACGCCGCCGTCCAGCGTAACATCCACCCCAAAAAGTGGACTCTCGCCAACATCGAGCGCATGCGCAAACAGATGCGCAGCATGGGCGCGATGTTCGACTGGCAGCGCGAAATGGTGAGCTGCGAACCGAAATACTACAAATGGACGGAATGGTTCTTCAAGAAGTTCTTCGAAGCGGGTTTGGCCTATCGCGGCGAGGCCATGGTCAACTGGTCGCCTACCCTGCAAACAGTGCTGGCTAACGAGCAGGTGATCGACGGTAAAGACGAACGCACCGGCCAACCCGTCATCCAGAAGCTGATGACGCAGTGGTTCTTCCGCTACACGCGCTACACCGATGAGATGCTGGACTTCAGCCACATCGACTGGCCGGAATCGATCCGCATCATGCAAACCAACTGGATCGGCAAGAGTGAAGGCGCGCGCGTCGTCTTCCAAACCGAGCAGGGCGACCCCATCGAAGTTTACACCACCCGCCCCGATACCCTTTGGGGCGCGACCTTCATGGTGCTCGCGCCGGAACATCCGCTGGTGGATAAGATCACGACCAACCAGCAGCGCGAGGCTGTCGAAAATTACAAGGCACAGGCGGCACGCGAAACTGAAATCGAGCGTTCAGCCGAGGGCCGCGAGAAAACCGGCGTCTTCACCGGCGGTTATGCCATCAATCCCGTCACCGAAACCCGCATCCCCATCTGGATTGCGGATTACGTCATGATCACCTACGGCACGGGCGCGATCATGGCTGTGCCGAGCGGCGACCAGCGCGACTTCGACTTTGCCCGCAAGTTCGGCTTGGAGATCATCCCGGTTGTACAGCCGGAAGGGGAAACCTTCGACGGTCAAACCATGACTCAGGCCTACGACGGCGCGGGCTTCATGATCAACAGCGGCCCGCTCAACGGCCTCTACTCCAATGCTCAGAAGGGGCGCAAGAACCCCGCTATTGACGCCGCCATCAACTATCTGGCCGAACGCGGCATCGGGCGGGAAGCGATCAACTACCGCCTGCGCGACTGGCTGATCTCGCGCCAGCGCTACTGGGGTTCTCCCATCCCCATGATGCAGCGTTCCGACGGCGTCTTTGAACCCGTGGCGGATGATCAACTGCCGGTGCTGCTGCCGGACGACGTGGACTTCCTGCCCACCGGTCAGAGTCCGCTGAAGCTGCACGAAGGCTTCCAGAACACGACCGGCAGCGATGGCAAACCGGCCAAGCGTGAAACCGACACGATGGATACCTTCATGTGCTCGTCGTGGTACTGGTATCGCTACCTGAGTCCCGACTTCGACAGCGGCCCCTTCGACCCCGAAGAAGCGGCCTACTGGCTGCCGGTCGATGTCTACACGGGCGGCGCGGAACACGCCACCATGCACCTGTTGTATGCGCGCTGGTTCGCCAAAGCCATGCGCGATCTGGGCATGTTCGAGGAAACCATGAACATCATGAAGCAGCACGGGCGCGATCCGGAACTGCTGGCGTGGGGTGAACCCATGCTGAAGCTGCGCAATCAGGGGCAGGTGCTCGGTGAAGAACGTGCCGGTCACTTCATCGTCGCCAGCGGTACATGGCAGGCGGCCAAGCTGTTTGCCGATAAAATCGAGGTCATCGACCCGAAAGATGCGCCCGCCAACCGCAGCAAGCTGGTCGTCGGTGAAATCATCAAGCGCACCGAAAACCTGCTGACCGTAGACATTGGGAATGACGAAACCCGCACCGTTGAAGTGGTGCCGGATGCTATCGTCATCATCCCCGGCATCGAAGGGCCGTGCCGCCCCGACCAGTTGAAGCATCATCTGGAAATCCAGCGTATGTCCAAGAGCAAGGGGAACGTTGTGAACCCCGACGACTGGGTAACACGCCATGGCTCGGACAGCGTGCGCGCCTACCTGATGTTCGGCTTCGACTGGCAGAAGGGCGGCCCGTGGGATAGCAAAGGCATTCAGGGCGTGGTGCGCTGGGTGAACGATGTTTGGGACATCGTAACCGGCTACCAAGCACCCGCGCAGGGGGATGCTGAAGCGGAACGCACGTTGGAACGCAAACTGCACCAGACCATCAAGAAAGTCAGCGACGGGCTGGAAAACTTCAGCTTCAACACCAGCATCGCCGGATTGATGGGCTTCCGTAATGACCTGAAAGACGCGATGCGCGCGCATAACATCGGGCAGTCCGTTTGGCGGGAGGTGGTGGGTCAAATGCTGCGGTTGATGGCGCCCTTCACCCCGCACATCACCGAAGAACTGTGGGCGCAGCAGGGGCATGGCTACAGCATCCATCAGCAGTCATGGCCGGTTTACGACTCCGCGAAGGCTGCGGAAGATACCGTGACGCTGGTGGTACAGGTGAACGGCAAAGTGCGTGACCGCATCGACGTTCCGGCTGGCATCACGGAAG
>JAFLCH010000213.1 GCA_017303775.1 Anaerolineae bacterium
GGGCGAGCAGTTCGCTCATGCTGAAGGCATCTTCATCGTCGTCGTCCGCGTCGGCACCGGGGGCAGCGGCCAAGTCACCGAGTTCAAGGTCGAGGAGACTTTGCGAGTCGGTTTTTTCGGCCTGCGGTTCGACAGCGGGCGCGGTTTGCGATTCGACGGGCGCAGACGACTCTTCGGTGGCGAGGCTGAGGAGGAAGTCTTCGGGACGCTCTTGAATGGACTGCTGGCGTTCCGGCGTGATTTCGGTTTCGTCTTCCTCGCTGAAGGAGGTGTCTTCGGGGCGCGGGAGATGCCATTGACCGACATCGGCTGGCGCTTCGGACAGGTTGGTAGGCAGCACAGGAACGCGCCAACCTCCTGTCTCAGCGGTAGAGGGTTTTACCGGAGCGGTGGTGGTGGTTTGTGGTTTACGCCAGCCGCCGGTGTATTGTGGCGAATCGGGAATATTGTTCTTGTCGGATGGGTTGTCGGCCATGCGCCCCTACCCCTGCTGTAAAAGGTTAGCGATTGGTTTGTAAGACATGGCATATTATACACACAATTGCGTTTTTACTGCGAACGGCGTGCAGAGGAGGCAGAGGTTACAAAATTGTGTACCGGAAGCGGTGGTTACTGTTCCGGTGTGCGCGTGTCGTGCCCATCCCCGTGATTATCGAGTGGTGTTTCAACCGCCGGCAGCGTGGGATCGGTTGGATCTTCGGGTACTTCCGGCAGGGCTGTAGGAATCGGGATGCGGGTGGGGGTGTCGCCATTGCGATAGGTACGGAATTCAGCCTCGGCGTTGGGCAAGCGGATGGTGTCTTCCTTATCCATCAAGGGGGTTTCTACGGTTTCGATGGTATCCCGCTTGCGGCGGAAGGGATTGGTTTTGAGGATGAGGGTGGTTTCGTCATTTTCGGTGCTCACTTCGGCTTCTTTGAGCGGTTTGGCATCCGGATCAGCCTCTACGGCAATGACGATGACGCTGATGTTGTCTTCGCCACCACGGGAATTGGTGAGGTCAACTAATTTTTGGGTGGCGACATCCGGGTTGGCATTTTGTGTGACGATCTCAGCGATTTCGCTGGATTTGAGGTGACGGGTGAGACCATCGGAACAGAGGATGACACGATCTCCGAGGTGGAGGCGTTTGTAGTAAATATCAATGTCGATGTCTTCGGCCTGCCCCAAAGCGCGGTAGAGAACGTTGCTCATGGGGTGATTTTCGGCTTGATCGGGCGTGATGTAACCGGAGTTGATGAGCGCCTGCACAAAGCTGTGATCCGCCGTGATCTGGGCGATGGATTGATCGGCACTGTCGACATAGTAAGCACGGCTGTCACCGACGTGGGCAAAGGTGGCATAGGTTCCGCGAATGTAGGCCAACGTCAATGTGGTGCCCATGCCGCGCATTTCGGGGGAGCTGGTGGCTTTGCGGACGATGCTGATGTTAGCCTCATGGATGACATCCCGCAGCCGTTCGGTGACGGGCTGATCTTCACCACCCGCGCGCGGAAGCGGATCGAAACCCGATTTGATGGTTTCCACCGCGATCCGGCTGGCTTCTTCACCCGCGGCAGCACCCCCCATACCGTCGGCAACGATGGCCAGCACGAATTGGTCGCCAGTCCACAGATGAATGTTATCTTCGTTGTTTTCACGCACCTGCCCGGTGCTGGTACGAGCGCTGCTGGGCAGGCGAACGCCATGTTCCGGTAGGGACATGAGCCGGACTCCTTACGCTGGATTTCCGTTTATTATAGTGCAATTCATGCAATGAGGGAACAGGGTGAGGTGGTCACTTAGGGAGGAATGGGGCGGACATAAGACAAAAGTACCCAATCTGATGAGCAGAGAGGCCTGAATTGCAGGTAACCCTTGATGCGATAGTCAGATGGACTTGAATGTGGTCTACTCCATGTATGCTGGCATAGCAACACGGCAGAGTCCCGAATTTCTGATGATATTCAACCCTACTCGCAAGGGCGAGTTCGTGGTAAAGTTGTCGTATATCCCAAATTTATCGCCGAATTTGGGATATATTATTGATGGACTAACCATATGCCCAACTTAACTGATACCTACCGAATAGATCAATTTAACGATACCTTCGCGCTGGGACATTATGCCCGTGTGATGGACGCGCTTGACCGCCGCAACGGGCAGATGGTGGCGTTCAAGGTGCTGCGTCCGGAGCATTTGTCGCAGGACGGGGACATCCGCTGGGAGTATCGAGCGTTCGCGAATGAGGCTGGCCTGTTGACGAAACTGGCGGGCAACCCGCACATCGTCCGTTTGCTGGACTGCGGGTATCTTTCGGGATACGGGGAAGCGCCGGGGGATGGGGAGATCGAGTCGTTTCATGTGGACGCGATGGGATTCGCACAGGCGATGCCACGGTTCGCGGAACGGGGATGGCGGCCCTATCTGGCGCTGCAAAATTTGCCACGAATCCACAACTTGTTGTACTTGATGAAACCTAACCAGCCGGGGACACGCTGGCGGCTGCCGAGCGAGGAAGGGCTGGCGCTGGCGCTGCAATTCGCGGATGTGCTGCGGCATATGCACCAGATGAATATGGTGTATATGGATCATAAGCTGGAGCATGTTTATTGGGACGGCAGCCAGCTCAAGATCATCGACTTGAACAGTTCACGGCAGCTTGAAGGG
The DNA here is from genome assembly GCA_017303775.1 of Anaerolineae bacterium. Classification (GTDB taxonomy): domain Bacteria; phylum Chloroflexota; class Anaerolineae; order Aggregatilineales; family Phototrophicaceae; genus CFX2. The sequence continues at coordinate 2,650 of JAFLCH010000213.1, forward strand.
AATGGACGGCAGGACGAAAACGCCTTCCGGACAGATATTCATAACCTGAGCGTGGGCATCCTGTACCCGATTTTCACGGGGTTGTCGCCGCTCAAAACGACGCTGCGCCCACAGCCGGGGAACATCGTCGAGGCCGAGTCGCGCTACCAGAATGTGACCTCGCTGGACTTCGGCGCCGAGCCGACGCTGAGCCAGAGCATTCGTGATTTGCTGCAAAACGGCGCTTCGATGAGCATTGCAACGGTTGACGATCTCATCACACAGCTTCAATCGGCAGGCAGCGAACACGGGTGGGACTTCCCGAACCGTTACACCAGCCCTGCCAGCCGGGATGCACGCGGTCATATGCGTGCGGGATTGGGACGGCTGCGACGGGGACAAGCTGATTTGCGGGAGGCGCGGGATATGTTCCGTGAGGCGGCAATTCAGGAAGGCATCACGGAAGATCTGGAAGCGGAACTGCGGCGGCTGGTCAAGTCGATTAATGAGATGTTGAATCACCGCGTGATACCGTAACGATGCTGCCTTTGCGCCTGTTTCGATTCTTCATTCCTGCGTCCGGCCTGCTGCGGGCGGGCATCATCAGCCTGCTGGCGGCGGGTCTGGTGAGCGGCTGCGGCGGGACGACGCCGAACAGTCAGGCGTTCCAAGCGACGCTGCCCTCGACGGTGGTAAACGCGCCGATTTATACGGCGACGCCGACCTTCACGCCCTCACCGACGCTGACGGCAACGGCCACGCTGACGATCACCCCATCGCCAACCCTGACACCCACGTTCACGCTCACCCCTACTGCTACCGCCACAGCGACCCTGACTCCTTCACCCGTACCGACGCAGGCGCTGCTGACGCTGACACCGGTGGCGGCGAATGACGCGCCGGCTGCTTATGTGAACCCGCCGGCAGTGTTCCAACTGGCGCAGGGTTGGAGCTGCGACGATTTCCCGTGTGAGGATGATGTGGCGGGCTGGTTGGAGCGAATCCGTGTGCCGCAGGGATATGAGTTGGAGCATGCCGGTAAGCTGCCGGGGCAGCCGATGCAGATCACGTATGGGCCGGATGGGCGGCTGTACGCGACTGTGCTGGAAGGCGGCACGCGCAACGGCGCAGTTTACGCACTGAACGCGGATGGGAGCAGCGAACGTTACAGCGGCGATTTGATCTCGCCGGTGGGGCTGGCGTTCCAACCGGGGACGGCTGTGCTGTACGTGAGCGCGCGCGCTGATCTGGCGCACGCGGGGGCGCTGTACCGGATTCCAGCGGGCGGGGGCGAGGCTGAAGCCATCATCAGCGATTTGCCGTGCTGCTTTTCGCTGATCGACAACCAGCCGAACGGCATGGTATTCGGGCCGGACGGGTATCTGTACATGGGGATCGGATCACTGACCGACCGTGCCGAGTCGACTACGCCGCGCACGAAACCATTCGCGGACATCTTCCCCAACGAGGCGGCGGTGCTGCGTATTCAACCGCATACGGCAGCGGTCGAGGTGTTCGCGAGCGGGCTGCGCAACCCGTATGATGTGACCTTTGACGCGGCGGGGCAGTTCTACGCGACGGACAGCGGTTTGCTGACCGGCCCCGGTGACCGGCTGGTGGCGCTGACGGCAGGGGCACACTACGGCTGGCCTTACTGGCGCAACCGGGGATGCAGCGATTGTCCACTCTCCCCTGCCCGCCTGAGTATCACACCGGATCTGGTGCGATTCCCGGACTTCAGCCTGCCGCGCGGTCTGGTGGCCTACACAGGCAGTCAGTTCCCCGTTAATCAATTCGGCAGCGTGTTCGTGGCGCTGTGGAACGGAACGACGAGCGCACAACGAATCGTGCGGATTGATCCCCGTGATCCGCGTTTGGCTGACGAGGGGTATATTCCCGAACCATTCGTCACCGGCCTGATTCGCCCGGTGGATGTGACGGTGGCACCGGATGGCACGCTGGTGGTGGCGGATTTCATCTACGGGCATGTGTGGCGGGTGCGCTACCAAGACCGTTAAGATTTCTCTATTTGCCGATTTTTCGAAAGCCTCATATGCTGAAATGAGGGTTGTAGCCCTTTGATTACAGCCCTCATTTTTCAACTACCGAGGAGAGATTTATAAATGTTGAAGCGTGTAGCCTTATTGATTTCGTTATTTGTACTGCTCACGGCTGTATTCACCACACAGGCGCAGGAAAAACTGCGTTTTGATGAATTATTCGAGGGTGAAATCACCGATGATGTGACGGCAGTCGAATATACAATTACGATTGATGAAGGCAGTCTGGTGGTATTTGAAATGCAGCGCGCCGAGAAAAGTTCGCTGTATTCGACGGCCATTCGTGTGAGCGACCCGAACGGCGGCGTGCTGGTGGACAACAGCGGAGAAGTGACCGAGGAACGGACGATTGTGGGCTTCCGCGCTGTGGTCGGCGGGCAATATACAGTGACGGCGACACGCGGGCAGTTTTCCAGCAGCACGGGCGAGTACATTCTGCGGGCGATACTGGTTGAGGAGCTGACGGATGGGGCGACAGTCGAGGGTACGGTGAGCAACGAATCGGGGAGCGTGTATTATGCGCTGCCGGCGGGGCAACCGCTGACGGTTTCGTATTTGCACACCAGCGGTGATTTCTATCTGGACTTTGATGTGTGGTTGATCACCGAGAGCCAAGGCGCGATCCGCATAGCGACCGGCGGGGCGGTGGAGAATATCACGACCAGCTTCGGGCTGACGACCGAAACGGATTACTTCATGCTGGTTTCGGTGGGCGCGAGCGTGATCGACTTTGAGTTCAACGATGTGGAAAGCAATTATCTGGTGACCGCCACATTCAACTAACGGTTACGGTACGATTAAGGAAAACCGCCATGCTCCGGCTGGCGGTTTTTTATTGGGATGGCGAGGCGATGATTTTTTCCAGCGCGAGAGCGGTGAGATAACCGAAGAGGGCGGAACCTGCTAGCAGACCGAGCGGGACGCCGGGGATGAGGGGAATGGTGGTCAACAGGCCGCAGATAGCACCGCCGAGCAGATTCGCGCCGATCCACCACGCGAGGCGAGCGGTGAAACGACGCAAGAAAACCCATTGAGCCGCACCGACTGCGCCGCCGAGCAGCGCCCCTGCCAGAATGATGCCAAAGTGCCAACCGAAGATGTAGAGCAGACCGAGCAGCGCAGCGGGTATCATACCGAGGGCGACTCCGGCGAAGGTCAGCATGACCCAACGGCGTACATCCGATTCGGAATCTGAAAGGGATAGGATGGAGGCGGAACGAAACGCCCAAACCTGCGCCGCGCCGAGAATGACACCGGCGATGAGTCCCGCGCCGGCGAAGCAGATGGGGTTGAGTATGCCGGCGTACAGTCCTATCGTCCAACCGAGGGTATTCGCCAGCACCCAGCGCAGGCGAAAATGGTGTTCAAGCTGGTCACGCAATTGATCGATCCACAACATGATTGACTTTACTTTCTTATAGGAAGGGTGTCGCTTTTTTTCGTTTGCTCACGGTATAATTCCCGCCTTTACGGATTGACGATCCTGTTAGCGTCAATGACCTAGAATTCTATCGCTAGAACAGAAAGGAAAACGACCCTATGCGCAACCTCAAACATCTTTTTGACAATAACCGCCAATGGTCACAAAAAATGAGCGAGCTCGACCCCAGCTTCTTCCCGACGCTGGCGGCGCAGCAAAGCCCCCAATACCTGTGGGTGGGGTGCGCGGACAGTCGTGTGCCGGCGAATGAGATCATCGGGCTGCTGCCGGGGGAAGTATTCGTCCACCGCAACATCGCGAACGCGGTCATTCATACCGACTTGAACTGCCTGTCGGTGCTGCAATATGGCATCGAGGTGCTGAAGGTGAAGCATGTGATTGTGTGCGGGCATTACGGCTGTGGCGGGGTGCGGGTGGCGATGCAAACACAGGAATTTGGCTTGATCGACAACTGGCTGCGGCACTTGAAAGACATCTACCAGAAGCACGAAGCTGTGCTGGATACCCTGCCTGACGAACAGCGTTTTGACCGCTTTTGCGAATTGAATGTGATCGAGCAGGTTTATAACGTGTGCCACACGACGATTGTGCAAGGGGCATGGCGGCGGGGGCAGTCCCTTTCGATTCACGGTTGGATTTACGGGTTACAGGACGGTTTGCTGAAAGATTTGGGCGTGACGATCACGCAACCGGATGAAATTTCCGCGCTGTACCGGATGGCTGTTAAGAGCTAACCGAGCCTGCTGTCTCGCCCACCCGCAGCAGCGCCCAACCGGTGATGAGGCCGAGCGCAAGCCCGCCGAGCAGCGCGCCCTGCGGGGTGAGCGGCAGGCTGAGAAAACCACAGAGCGCGCCACCGACCAGATTGGCGCTGATCCATAAGCGACCGCCGCGAAAATAACGCCCTAAGACCAGCCATTGTGCCGCGCCGAGCACCAGCCCGACCAGCGCACCGATGATGAGGTTTTGCCACTTGAACCACAGGCCATCGAGCAGCGGGGCGACAAAATAGGCGAGCGTGACCCCACAGAGAACCCCGAGCAGCGTATCGAACACCCACCACCAGCCGATGTGGATGAAACGCCGGAGCGCCCAACGCTGCGCCAGCCCTAAGCCAAACGCGCCAAGCGCTTGCAGAAGCGCGATGATGAGTACGGCTTCGACCCGCACACGGGTGAGGTAAAGGCAGGCGAGCCAGCCAACCACATTCGCCAGCACCCAGCGCAGCATAAAACGGCCTAATAACCAGTTGAGCAAGTGGTTCATCCTTCAAACGACGTTCATGCTCACCATTTTAGCGACTTCTGAAGCAGATGGCAGCCAAGCGGTAAAAGCTGTAAAACCGGCATCCTCTGAAA
>JAFLCH010000214.1 GCA_017303775.1 Anaerolineae bacterium
GGAGAACAGCCGCTGGTTCCAGACGCTGTGCCAAGTGCTGGCGCACGACCCGGAACTGGAATACAACATGGCGCGCGGGGATTTCGCGGTGAAGTATTTGTTTGACGCGGCGCTGTATGACGCGATACTGCTGGGGTTCGCCACGATTGACCCGAAGGTGAAGGAAGATCTGGGGGATTTGAACGAGCGGATCAGCTACGCGAACCGGGTGCTGGCGTGGTTCGCGGGGCAAGGTGAGCCTGACCCCAGTTATGTGTATTTGCCGCTGGCGATGGGCGGGGTGGTGGTGAATTTGTTGATGACGCCGCGCGAGGAAAACGCGTGGACGATGATCGACCAGTTGAACGAGGCGGTGCGCGGGCGTAAGCGGTTGGCTTCCGGCGAGGTGGTGACGATCTTCAAGCTGATGGACAGCCTGTTGAACCAAGCGGAAGACGAACTGCGACGGGCGCGGGTTGACCGACCATAAGAGCATAAGGGCTATTTTTTAGGCCGGCTAAACATGGCAAGCCGGCGGTTTTGGGCACAATCTTCGATGAGGGTGGCGAGGCGCTTGCGACGGGTTTCCTCTTTTTTGGCGCTGACGACCCACCACGCAGCACTTTTACGATAACTGGCAGGCTGTTGAAGCCAAAATTCCCACGCGACCGGGTTGGCGCGGAGGCTCTGTTCGTCTGCTTCGGGCAGTTGGGCGGCTTGATGATCCTGCTCGTAGGCGTAGATTTGGGATTTCTCGTGCTTGCGGCGGGCGAAGGCGGCGAGACCGGCAGGGTGCATCAAGCCTTGAGCGGTGAGTTCTTCGACGCGGCGGATGTTGACGGCGCTCCAGATGCTGGAGGGCTTGCGGGGGGTGAAGCGGATGGTGTAGCTGCGGTCGTCGAGGCTGCGGCGGATGCCATCGATCCAACCGAAGCAGAGGGCTTGATCTACGGACTCCGGCCACGTGATGGAGGGGAGGCCGGAGTCTTTTTTGTAGAAGCCGACGATGAGTTCGGCGGCGGTGGCGTGATTTTCTTCGAACCAGCGGCGGAAGTCGGCGGGGGTGGGGAAGAAAACAGGCGTCATGGGCAGAAACTCCGTGTGGTGGATGGTTAGCGACCGGTGAAGTCACGCAGGTAGAGAAAGTCGTGACCGATGGTGCGGCGGCTGAGCTTGGCGATGTTGGGCATGGTGCGTTTGTAGTGGTTGGACTTGACGCGCGCCCAGACTTTTTCGACAAAGGCACGGTCGAAGCCTTCTTCGGCGACTTCGGCGATGGTGTAGCGTTCATCGACGAGGAGGAAGAGGACTTGATCGACATCGTTATAGGTGAAGCCGAGTTCGCCTTCGTCGGTCTGGCCTTCCCAGAGGTCGGCGGAGGGGGCTTTGTCGATGATGGGCTGGGGGACGCCGAGATCACGGGCGAGCTGGCGCACCTGCGCTTTGTAGAGGTCGGCGATGGGGTGGAGGGCGACGCCGCTGTCGCCGTAGATGGTGGAATAGCCGAGCAGGAATTCGGTTTTGTTGCTGGTTCCCATGACGAGGCCGCCCCACGCGACGGATTGGTCGTAGAGGGTGACCATGCGCAGGCGGGCCATGATGTTGCCTTTGCGGATGCTGCTCATGTCGGGGAAGCGGTTGATGAGGGGGTCGGCCATGTCGGTGATGGGGATGTCGAGGAAGGGGAGGCCGAGCGATTCGATGACGAGGCCAGCATCGTTGAGGCTGGCGGGGTTGGAGGTTTTATAGGGCATGCGGACGGCGAGGACATTTTCCGCGCCGAGGGCTTCGGCGGAGAGATAGGCGGAGAGGGCGGAGTCGATGCCACCGGAGAGGCCGAGGACGGCGCGCTTCATGCCGGTTTTGGCGACTTGATCGGCGATGAAGCTGGTGAGCATTTTGCGGGCGATGCCGGTATTGATGGAAAGACGGTGGAGCAAATCCGGTTGGGTAAGGGCGTTCATGTGCAATTCCTTGGCCGTTCATTTTTGACAAGCTGCGTTGATTGTAGCGAGTGGAGGGCGGCGTGGATAGAGTGGTGAGCGACGGCTGAAGGGGGTTGGCGGCGGCAGCGGCGGCGGCGTGGCGGTGAAAGACGGCGGGAACGAGAGGGCATTGGCCGAAATGGCGGCAGTGGCGGCAGTGGCATTGGCAGTGGAATGCCAATTTGGAGTTATCAGTTACAAGTGGCACGTTATCAGTGGGAGCGGTTTGACGAGGCGCAGGCCAGACCTTAGCCAGAGGGGGTTGCAGCAGCAGCGGCAGCGGCGCGGCTGAAAAAAAGGGCGGGAACGTGCCGGGATTGCCGCCGAGGGGGGTGTTTGTCGTCGTCGTCGTCGTCGTCGCCGACAATAAAATGAGGCGGGAATAGGCGAGACTGGCGCAGACAAGGGTATTGGAAGGGGTTGGCGATATGTGCTGCGGCAATTGTGTACCCTCCCCTGTTGATGGCTGATGGTTTACGGTGAATGCTCAGTGTAGCACAAATGTGCTGTATGAACCTGACGCTACGGTTTGAATCTGGTTAGAAAATATGTGCTAGTGAAGAGATGGGCTATCGGATGGCGCTGTTGGCGAACTCATCTTCCACAACCGCTACAGCTATGCCAACAATAATCCGGTTAACAGAGTAGACCGGATGGGATGCAAGGGTGTGCGCTATGTAGTGCGGACGGATTTCTGGACACAGAAATAAGAGTGTATTATCAAGCTGTAAAAGGAAACCGAAATGAGCAAAGCACGACGGACGTACAGCGCGCAGTTCAAATCTGAACCCTCTCTTTTGTATGGGTTACACAGTACAAGGTGTAACGATGGAAATGAACCATTGAAGAAGGTGTCGAAGATAAAAGAAAAACCATATTTCTGGACATCGAGCGAAAAGTTGAATTGGTCAAAAAATATGAGTTAACAGAATATATCCTGTTCTCAAGTAGTTGAGAATGAGTGAGATGGGATCGATACACCTCGCCTATAAAGCGATGGAGTCTCATATAAAATGAATGAACCTAAAATAAGCGATAATTCCTCTATACAAAAAACTCTGAAACAGGCGCAAAGACTAGTTGCACTAAAGTGCGTATTGCCGTTCGCAGCGCCTTTGTTGAAGGTTCTAGGTGTAGATGCTGATAAGATCAAAACTGATCTTGAAATGGCGGATAATTTGGCACAGCAAGCACAAGAGCTTGCAACGGTACCGGATAAATTCAACGATTATTTCGGTAAGCGTGGTTGGATTATCTATGAGTCACTTAGCCTAGAAGTAGCTAAGAAAGCCATTGCTGTTGCCGATACAGGCGATATTGATGCCGCTGAGCAAATCCTTGTGGATTACTTCACGCCAGCGACTGTACGACTCTGGCTTAATCAGATGAAAGCCGTAAAGGCTTTTCAGCCAAGATTTCGGTTGGCTCAGCTTGCTTTGAAAGATTATGAAGAAGAGCGTTATCATGCCTGTATTCCGGTCATATTGGCCTTGATGGATGGTTTGGTCAACGAACTAAATAATGGACGCGGTTTTTTCTCCGATGTAACCGAGCTTGAAGCTTGGGATTCGATTTCTGCTCACAAGCGTGGCTTGGTTGAATTGGGGGCTATATTCAAACAAGGTCGCAATAAGACACGAACAGAACAAATCACTATTCCTTATAGAAATGGAATCCTCCATGGCAATGACTTGAGCTACGACAACAAAATTGTTGCTACTAAAACATGGGCAGCGTTATTTGCACTGCGTGATTGGGCTATAAAAGCGGAGGGAAACAAGCTTGAAGAGCCACTCCCTAAGTCTAGCCCATCAATACTGGATGCACTTAACCAACACCGAAAAACCCAAAAAACCAAACAAAAAATACAAGATTGGAAACCTCGGATATTCACAGACCAAGAGAGCTTCTTGTCTGAAGACCCATCTGACTACGATGTAAATACACCAGAACGAAAACTTGTTGAATTTCTCAGACTATGGAAAGCCAAAAACTATGGTCATATGGCTGGTTGCGTACAGGTAAAACCAGGTGCATCGGCGGGTGAAATGCCAAAACGCGTCCGTGATGTTTTGGGCGAAGTTGAATTGATCGGGTTTCAGATTGTTCAGATCGATGATACTGCCGCAGCTGCTACCGATATATTCGTAACGCTTCGATATATATTTAATCAATCTCAAAAAGAGAAAGCTCATAAATTCAGGTTGTTGTATATGAATTCGGAAGGAAATGGCGAAGTAAGAAGCGAACAAGGGCATCAATGGTATATCCTGAATTGGGAATATTTTCACCCTTACTCACTTGGTGACTGAACTATCCACTCCTATTGGAACTGGTAGAAACAGCAGAATCTATTCTAAGAACCCGACGAGACTCTACATCAACCGATGATGTGGAGTCCGAGAGGTTGCTTTACCAGTTGGGAGTAAAATCAGCACATCTCGTCTCAAGAAGAAGCAAGGTCACATATCCTTCCAAAGTCGCCCGTGTTGGTTTTCGCAAATTGAACCTCTTGACTACGCTGAGTGAAAAATGATTTCGCCAACAGCATATTGAAGTTGATTGCGCGTGTCGATCAGGGTTGGGGGGAGAAGCGTTTCCAAGCGCCTTCGGAGATGACTTCGACGGCTCCATCGACCCATTTGATGGCGGTTTGGTCGTCCATGGCGTAGCCTGTCCCCTGCAGTCGGGCGGCCCATTTTTCGGCGTGGGTGATGGAATGCTCCGGCAGCATGGGGTGATCCAAGTGGGGAAACATTTCAAAATCGACGATGCCGAGCGTTTCAGCGCTGCCGGCGGGGGGAGTCCAGTGGATGAATTCGGCGGCGACGCGGGGCGACATGACCAAGCTGCCGGCGCTCAGGCCGACGTAGACCGCACGCAGCGATGGGAGGAGGTCAGCCAGCCCGGATTGGCGCATCCAGTGGGCGAGATAGAGGGTGTCGCCGCCATTGACGAGCAGCACGTCGATGTCCTGAACCATGGGCAGCCAGCGTTCTTGACCGAGGCTGGGGAGGGCTGTCAGTTCCAGCACGCCGACGGACTTCCAGCCGAGTTCGCACATGGGGCAGGTGGTCAAGGGTGAACCGCTGATGAACTCCCATGCACGGAGCGCGCCATCCATGCCGCCGGGAAAGGCATAGGTGCCGGTGGGGATGCAGAGGGCGTTACAGTCGCTGATGGGTTTCGGGAGCAGAGCGAGCAAGGCGCTGTGAATACTGTCGTTTTTGATGCCTGCGGATGTGAGCAGCAGTTTCATGGGATTCCTCTCGTAAGCAGGTGATCGGCAAAGGGCTTGATCGGGCGGGGTGCACCCTCAGTCATAATAGTGCGGCAGTTTTTTTAGCCCTGCCCACTGCTCGTTATCGTGACCGAAGATCACCAGCTCGATGCGCTCCTGTTGGACGCGATCAAGGAGTTTGAGGATGCTGGCGCGAGTCGCTGCGGCGTCGGGATTGTTGGGGTCGTCCTGCTGGTCAGGGGTAAAGCCGGCGGCGAAGGGCACCGCGTCGATGGGCAGTAAAATCGTCCCCGATTTGGGCAGGCGCACCAGCACGGATTGATGACCCGGCACATGGCCGCTGGTTTCGATCAGCTCCAGCCCCGGCAGCAGTTCCAAGTCGCCATCTATGAGCCGGATGCGCTCGATGGGCTGATCCCACTGGGGGCGAGTGGCGGCAAAACGGGGGTTGGTGGCGGCATCGAGATGATGGGTGCGCTGCACAATATAGCGGGCGTTGGTGAAGGCGGCGTGCCTTCCGGCATGGTCGAGGTCATAATGAGTCGAAATGACGGTATGAATGTCGTCGGGTTTTAAGCCGATGAGCGCTAACTGTTCGATCACGTCCTGCCCATTCTCGAAATCCGAACCTTCTTCGGGGATCATCTGCGGCAAGCCGCTGTCGATGAGGATATTCTGGCCGTCATGGGTTTGCAGCAGATAGCAGACGATGGGAATCTGGTATTCCGGCATCGACCCGACCTGAATGAGGTAAAGACGGTTGATGGTATTGTGGCTCATTATTTCTCCCTCGAAATCGAAACATATATTCTATGATAGCAAAGGATAGGGTTGCCCGCAACGAACAGATGTACTAGGATGGACTATTCAGCAGGCGGGAGGGAGCGATGGGGCGGACAGCGGTTTTCATGATGTGTTCGGTGGATGGTTATGTGGCGCGGCAGGACGGCGCGGTGGATTGGCATGTGACGGATGAGGCGTTCGAGTCGTTCGCTAACCGGCAGTTGGAAGCGGCAGAGGTGCTGTTGTTGGGGCGGGTGACGTATGAACTGCTGGCGGGATATTGGCCGACGGCGACGGGCAGGACAGCCGACTTGATTAACGGCATGCGGAAGGTGGTCTTTTCGAACAGCCTGAGGGCGGTGACGTGGGCGGGGACGACTCTGGTGCATGGTGAGGCGGGAGATGGATTGGCGGCGTTGAAGGCGGAAACGGCGGGTGAACTGTTACTATTGGGGAGTTCACGGCTGGCGGCGGGACTGCTGCGGCGGGGGTTGGTGGACGAGGTACGGGTGATGGTGAATCCGGTGGTGCTGGGCGGCGGACAGCCGTTATTGGCGGGGATGGGCGGGATGATGAAGCTGCGGCTGACGGGGACAGAGGTGTTCGAGTCCGGCAATGTGCTACAGCGATACCAACCGGCTGATGGGGAATCGGGTTGAAAGGATGGTGGATGATGGATAAGGTGATTGCACGGTTCTTCGCTGATCTGGCTTCGGACGACCGTGATTTGCACAATGTGGCTTATAACGGTTTGATGGAGGCGACGGAGCAGCCGGTGGATTGGGCTTACGGGGTGTGGGATGAACTGCTGGGGCTGCTGACGCATAAGGATAATCATGTGCGGGCGATTGCGGCGCAGGTGCTGTGCAATCTGGCAAAGAGCGATCCTGAAGGGCGGATGGTGAAGGATTTCGGGGCGCTGCTGCGGGTGACGCGGGATGAGCGCTTTGTGACGGCGCGGCACTGTTTGCAGGCGTTATGGAAGGTGGGCGCGGCGGGGGAAGCGCAGCAGGCGGTGTGGCTGGAGGGGCTGACAGGGCGGTTCGAGGACTGCGAGGAGGAGAAAAACTGCACGCTGATTCGCCACGATATTATCCAGAGTATGCGGCAGGTGTACGATGTGCGGCAGGATGAGGCGATCCGCACACGGGCGCAGGCGTTGATCGAGCGGGAGGATGACCCGAAGTACCGGAAGAAATACGCCGGCCTGTGGCGCGGGGGTTGAGCGACAGCGCTGCAATATGTGCGGGCGTGAGACGGATTTATAAGTGAAAGGAACGGGACGATGTGCCGGAATATCAAGACACTGTTTAACTTTGAGCCGCCGGTTTCCGACGCGGAAATTCAGGCGGCGGCGCTGCAATATGTACGGAAGGTGAGCGGCTTCAATAAGCCATCGAAGGCGAATGAGGCGGCGTTCAACGCGGCGGTGGAGCAGATCGCGCTGGTTTC
>JAFLCH010000215.1 GCA_017303775.1 Anaerolineae bacterium
GAACGCAGCGTCCGCGCGTACAACATGCCGGGGAAAACATAATCGTCCGTATATTTAGCCACCCCCGTCACCTTCTCGCGCACTTCAATTGGCGGAACGGAACGGCTGATGACATTCATCGGCTCATCCACCAGCGGCTCATTCACCGCCAGCGGTTCCAACCCGCGCTTCTCCCGCGCCGCCGATTGAATCGCCCGCATCACACTGGTGTAACCGGTACAGCGGCAGTAAGTATCCTTAAGCGCCACCTTGATGTCATGCTCGCTCGGTTCGCTGTTCTCTTCCAACAACGCTGCCGATGTCATAATCAAACCGGGAGTGCAGTAACCACACTGAACCGCCCCATGCCGGATGAAGTTTGTTTGAAGGGGATGCAGTTCATCGCCCGTCGCCAGCCCTTCAATCGTGGTAACCTGCTTACCCTGTGCCTTGAAGGCCGGGTAAATGCACGAATCAACCGGCACGCCGTCCACCAGCACCGTGCAAATGCCGCACTCCGCTTCTTCACAGCCGATCTTCGTGCCGGTCAAGCCCAAATCGAGCCGCAGGAACTGCGCCAGCGTGCGCGACTCCGGAATATCGCGTTCATATGCCTGTTCGTTTACGGTGACGTGAATTTTGCTCATCATAGACCTCGCTTATACCCCAACACCTTCCGGAACTGCTGTGCCCGTCTGCGCTCGTTCGACGGCCAATGTTAAAGTACGCCGCAAAAGCACCGCGATCATCTCATGCCGGTAATCGGCTGTCGCCCGATACTTGCTAGTACGCGGGTGAAGTACCTGCTGTGCCAGTTGAATCGCCGCCTCAATCGTATCGCCGTTCGCCGGTTTACCCACCAGTGCCGCCTCAACTTCGGCTGCCCGTCCCGGCTTCGGCCCGATCGGCGCAATGCTGATGCGAGCCGCTTCGAAAACAGCCCGTGCCTCGTCCAGCCCCACCCACACCGCGCAACCCATAATCGGCAGCGCCACACCCTGCGGACGCATGATCCGCTTAAAGGCCGTCGCCTCTCTCGCCGCACATGGTCGGAAGCGAAAACCCAGCAGCAAATCACGCCCCGTTTGCAGCACGGACTGCCCCGGCCCCAAAAACAATTCGGTCACGTGCAGCCACTTCCGCTGCCCCTCATGAAAAACCTCCGCCTCGGCTTCCAACGCCACCAGCGAAGTCGTACCATCGCCTGCCGGTAACGCATGCGCCACATTCCCGCCCAACGTCGCCACGTTCCGCACCTGCGGCCCACCAACAACGCCGCAGCTTTCCACGAGGCAGGTCGCGCCGCTCGCAATCGCAGCCGACTTCACAATCTGGGTATGCGTCACCCCCGCGCCAATATAAATAAAACCATCCGCTTCACGGATGTTGCGCAGTTCGGGAATACTGGTAATGTCAATCAAAGCATGATGCGGAGGATGTCCTTCGGCGCGCGCATCCACAAGCAAATCGGTGCCGCCCGCCACAATCCGCGCTTCACCGGCATATCGGTCAAGCAGCGAAAGAGCCTCATCAACAGTTCGGGGAGTATGATAGTGATTCCAAAGTTTCATGGCTTACCTCAAATATCCAACAAATCAGGTAAGACCAGCAGGCACTTTTCGATGGGGAGAGTCCCAGCGCCGCTTGCTGCGACCTGTGGCTTATGACAATTGTAACCTGAATTTAGCTCATTTCCGCAACCTTATCCAGTGGTGTGCCGGCCATCATCGCCCCAAGCTGCCGGATATTCACGTCTTTACCCGGCACAATACCCATAATCTGGCCTTCATACATCACCACGATTCGGTCCGAAAGTGCCCGAATCTCGTCCAAATCTTCCGAGATGAGCAGTATAGCGGTTCCACGGGCGCGTTCCTTCAACAGTTGGCGGTGAATATATTCCGTCGCCCCAATATCCACCCCACGAGTCGGTTGAGCAGCAATCAACAACTGCGGTTGACGAGCCAGTTCACGCGCCAGCACCAGCTTTTGAATATTCCCGCCGGATAAATTTTTGATCGGCACATCCGGCCCCGGTGTCTTAATTTCATACGCCCGAATCGCCTCTTGGCAAGCATCCCGGATCGCCTTGAAGTTCATGAAAATCCGCTGGCTGACGAACGGTTTGCGTCCATGATCATGCAGCACCAGATTCTCTGCTACCGTGAAATCCTTCACCACGCCGTCAATCATGCGCTCTTCAGGGATGTACGCCACACCCATTTTCCGAACCACCGATGGCGACCGTCCAGTAACATCCTGTCCATTAATTTCAATCTTCCCGCCGGTCAGCGGTCGCAATCCCGCGATGACCTGCGCCATTTCATGTTGCCCGTTACCGGAAACACCCGCTACCCCGACGATCTCTCCGCCAGCCACCGAAAGCGACAATTCGCGCAGCCCGACCTCACCTCTATCATTCAACGCGCTCACATTCCGCACTTGCAGCCGGTCGGAATACACAGTCACTTCAGGTCGTTCATATTCCAGCACCACCGGACGCCCGACCATCATTTCCGCCAGCTTCAAGCGGGTTGCGCCCTCCGTCGGAATCGTATCCACCCGCCGGCCATCCCGCAGCACCGTCACCCGCTGGCTGATCGCCAACACTTCATGGAGTTTGTGCGATATAAAAATAAGAGCATGCCCGTCAGCGGTCATTTTCTTCAAAATAACAAACAGATCATCAACTTCTTGCGGCGTCAGCACTGCTGTCGGTTCATCAAGGATGAGCAACGCCGCCCCACGATAAAGCGCACGCAGAATCTCAACCCGCTGCTGTTCGCCCACGGCCAACTGCCATGTTGGAATATCCGGTTCAACCTTCAGGTTATAACGTTCGGAAAGTTCGCGGATGCGCTTGGAAACCAGATCCAAATCCAGCCGCCAACCGCGCGACGACTTCATCCCCAGCGCTATATTTTCCGCCACCGTTAACGAAGGCACGAGCATAAAGTGTTGGTGAATCATCCCGACGCCGTTTTGAATCGCATCATGTGGGGAACGAATGCGCACCTCAGCATTATTCAGCCGCACCACGCCCTCATCCTGCTGATACAACCCGTACAGCATCTTCATCAACGTGCTCTTACCTGCGCCATTCTCGCCCAGCAGCGCGTGAATTTCGCCGGAACACACATCAAAATCCACATGGTCAACAGCCAGCACACCGGGGAAACGCTTCACAATGCCCCGCATCTCAAGCTGGTCAATCCGCCGGTGTCCTGTAGGTAAAGTTGCGCTCATCTCGTAACTCACTCGGAGGTCAGGGGGAATGCCCCTGACCTCGCAATCATCCAACAAGACGGATCGTACTAGGTTTCCATCACCAGACCGCCGTTTTCCAGCGTCAGTATGTAAGATTCGCCACCCAACTTACCCTCACCAATCGAGGCGATAATGTCGCGCAGAACAACTTCCCAGTGATAAACTTGGAACAGCACACCGGCATCACCTGCCAGTTCTGACTGGCTCGACTGTGTACCAAACCACTTGGCGCCATTTTCCTGCGCCACAGCAATCGCACCCACGACCATCTGCGCCGAACCCGTCAGGACATCCGCGCCATTGGCGATGAAGGTGTTCGCGGCCTCAGTCGCCAGCGGCACATCGCTGAACGAACCAATGTAGTTCACCTGTATTTCAATATCCGGCTTGGCGGCCTTGGCGCCTGCGATGAAACCATCGACATAAGCCTTCGCATCGCCCACTTCCACCGGCCCAACCACACCGATAATGCCCGACTCGCTGCTCAACGCTGCCAGCGCGCCATTCACAAACCCACCCTGATCAGCCGCAGCAGTGTAAGCGAACACATTATCCAAGCCGAACGTGTTCACATCCGTGCCCCATGCGAACGATACTTCAGGGAACTCCGGCGCTAATTGCTCCAGCACAGAACCATACTGTGAACCATGTGCAATAATCAGGTCATAGTTGCCGGACGACGCCCAATCGCGCAGCGCCACCGCCGCATCATCAACCACAAAAGTGCCTTCTTGGAAGTCAAAAACAAAATTCGCTTCACCCATTTCGGCCTGAATCGTCAGAAGCGCATCATACATACTCTGGCTGAAAGCCAAATCATTGATAGCGCTGGGTGAAACCACAGCGACACGGAACGGTTCATCCTGTGCGGTCACGGCTGTCAGCATACTCAGTGAAAACAGCAGCACGAGCACCAACATCATTAAGCGAAACTTCTTCATATCATTCTCCCCTTCTTTACAAGGATAGATAAGCCGATCATGATTCGCCTCTTTCAAACGGTTTGGTCAGCGCAGTCGGCTTTTCCATCCGTTTGGAAGCAAATACCAAAGCAATGATGGTGATGACATATGGCAGCATCACCGCAAACTCGGACGGTATATCAATACCAATCGCGGAAATCTGTAATTGAATGGCTTGCACGACGCTGAACAGCATGGCACCGATCAAAATACCCAGCGGACGCCAGCGCCCAAAATACACCAGCGCCACCGCGATAAAACCCAAGCCGGAAGTCAAATTCTGCTGGAACACCTTAAGCAGCGCAATCGAAAGCGAGGCGCCAGCCAACCCGGCCATCATACCGCCGATCATGACCGTGATATAACGCACACGCGTCACGTTCACACCCATCGCATCAGCCGCCTGTGGATTCTGTCCCGCTGCCCGAATCATCAACCCGAACGGCGTCCGGTTCAAGATAAAAGCCGAAACAGGAACCAATGCAAACGCGACATATACCAGCAAATTGTGCCGGAAGAAAATCTCGCCAATACCGAGGAACTCAATATCCGAAAGACCCGGAATGTAAATATTAGAAAAACCCGATACCGATTTCGGCGTACCGATCAATCGTTGATACAGCAGTTCGCTCATACCGAGGCCAAACAGATAAATACCGATACCGCTGATACCCTGTTCGGCCTTCAACGTCACACTGATGAAAGCCGTCACCAAGCCCATGATCAAACCGGTGATGAGCGCAGCCAGCACCCCCAGCAGCAAACTCTCGGTGATCATCACCGTGTAAAATCCGAAGAATGCACCCATCAGCATGGTACCATCCACGCCGAGGTTGAGCACCCCGCTTCGCTGCCCGAACATCTCCCCCAAACTCGCGAACAGATAAGGAGTCGCTAAACGCATGGCCGCTGCAAAAACACTCGGTGCCAGCAATTGTTCAATCATGTCTGCTGCTCCATAGGTGTGTTAACCGCCGCATCCAAAACCCGCTCGCTCCGTGGAGGTTCGTTAGCGGCACGGCGGCGGGCACGGCGGCGGGCGAACATCTGGCTGCTGACCGTAAATATGACGATTAGTCCATTCACCGCTGTAATGAGCGCCGCCGGAACCCCCATATCACGCTGCATCTTCTGCGCCCCCACCAACAGCCCCCCGAACACGGCTGAAGCGGGTATCGCACCCAGTGGATTCAATCCACCGAAAAGTGCTGCGACAATACCATTAAACCCGGCGTTGGCTGTAAAACCGGTTGCCGAGCCATCTGTTTGCAGCCTATATTGCAGCCCCAACACCTGAACCACACCCGCCAATCCGGCACATCCACCCGCAATAAACATCGCCAAAATAATCTGCCGGGGCACATGAATGCCCGCATAGCGGGAGGCGTTTTCATTCTCACCCACTGCCCGAATCCGGTAGCCAATCGTCGTGCGCCAGAGCAGCATATAGATGATCACAGCCAGCAGAATCGCGATGATCATGCCGTAGTGCAGTCGTGTCCGCGCAAACAACTCCGGTGTTCCGGCAAAGCCCAGCCCCTGCAAAGCACCATAAATCGCGTCTGGTAAAGTGATCGAAAAACGCGGCAGTTGCGCCTCGGCCAGAATTTTAGCCGTCTTGGGGATATGATTCGTCCCGGCTTCCGTCGGGTCAAGCAGCACGCCGTTCAACAGATAATTCATCGACTGAACGGCAATCTGGTTGAGCATAATCGTGCTCAAAATTTCATTAACGTTGAAGTAAGCCTTTAGAAATCCCGCTATACCAGCGTACAATGCCCCGGCCACAAAACCGGCAGTCAGCGAAAACAGGATGATCAGCGGTCCCGGCAAACTTGTCGCGATGAGCGCCACACTAACCCCTGCCAGCGCCCCCGCGATCATCTGCCCCTCACCACCAATATTGATAACCCCGCCTCGAAAAGCGACACAAATCCCCACAGCCACAAACAATATAGGAATGGCCTTAACTAACGTTTCGGCAAAGGCGTTTTCAGTTCCAACAGCCCCGTTAAGCATCGAACGGTACGCTTGCAGCGGGTCGGTGCTCATCGCAATCAACAGTACAGACGCGACCACTAGTGCTGCCACCAGTGAAATCAAAAGAGGGGTTGTATCGAATATCCGGTTAAATGCTTTGCGAATGGTCTGATTTGGTGATGAAAAAAACATACTATCATTCTCGGGGCACAATAATCGTCATAAGTTTACCGATTAGTATGACTCTGAAACTAAGAATTTCATACAAACTGATATCGTAAAGATTGGTCAAGTTAACCAAACCAGTTAGCATATAGTCATGACTTACCAGTGTATTTCAACAAATCAGACCAATAATGTGCTCCCTCTTTACAAGAATCGTCTGACATCTTTTTCATTAAATGGAATCTTAACCAGTTCAAACAGAAGTTAATAGCTTTTGAATTGCCAAACCCGTAACGGTAAGGGATAATCGGCGTTGAACACTACAAATGCAGTTAACATTTCAATCAAGACATTTCTTTGGATTTCCATCTCAACATGAGGAGACAATTGATGAAGCGATTCGTGCTGTTCATAACACTGGCGTTATTGCTGCTGGGTGCCGCAATCGTGCAAGCGCAATCACCTGTTGAACTACGCATCACGTGGTACAACGATGGTACGGAAGGTGAAGCGCTGCGTACTGCGCTCGACCAATTCGAAGCGGCCAATCCCGGCATTACCGTCGTCATTGATGATATTGGCTACGGCGACCCCAACGTCTATCACTCCACCATTCAGGCTCAGGTTGAAGCCGGTGATCCGCCAGATCTTGCACGAGTCAATAATGTCGCCCTCTTCGTCGGCAGTTATCTCGATCTGCGCCCGCTGGTAGCAAATGTTGACTACTGGGAAACCAACTTTAGCGAACAAGTTCTGAATTCGCTGCGCGCGGGTGCTGAAGATACCGGCATTTATGGTTTCCCGCTTCAGTTCACTATTACAGCTCCCTTCATCAATCGCACACTATTTGAACAAGCAGGTATCGAAGTCCCCAGTGACTCCAATCCAGAAGTCACATGGGATGAATGGGCTGTGGTGACTAAAGAAGTAGCCGACGCCACTGAAACGCCCTACGCTATCGCCTACGAACCACGCGGCCAACGCTTCTGGGGATTCGCGATTTCCGAAGGGGGCATGTGGTTCGATGCCGAAGGCAATTTC
>JAFLCH010000216.1:0-1974 GCA_017303775.1 Anaerolineae bacterium
AAATAGGTTCCTTCCGGTGTCTTCGCCTTCAAACCCGCGCCGTTCAGCGCCTCCATCATCAAATCACGCTTCACCGTGTACATCGCTTGCAGTTCTTCATAATACGTCCCCGGCAGGCCCATCGCGTAAGCCGCCGCCACCTGCGAAGGATGGTGTACCGCGAACGTCACGAATTGGTGCGCCCTTCCTACACCCCCCACCAGATCAGGATGCCCGTACACCCATCCCAGCTTCCAACCCGTCACGCTGTAGCTCTTGCCCAGACTGCTCACCGTGACCGTCCGCTCGAACATCCCCGGCAGCGACGCAATCGGCACATGCCGCGACTCGCCGAAAACCAGATGCTCATACACCTCGTCCGAGATGACGATCACATCATGTTCCTTGCACAAATCCGCCACCAGCGTCATTTCCTCAACCGTGAACACCCGTCCGGTCGGATTCTGTGGCGAATTCCACAAAATCGCCCGTGTCTTCGGGGTGAACGCCTTCCGCAGTTCATCCGGGTCGAGTGTCCATTCCGGCGGGTGCAGCGGCACGAACACCGGTTTAGCCCCCGCCATGATCAAATTCGGTACATAACTATCGAAGTACGGTTCAATCACAATCACCTCGTCGCCGGGGTCAACCAGCCCCAAAATCGACGAGAAAACCGCTTCCGTAGCCCCTGCCGTCGCCAGCACCCCGCGTTCCGGGTCAATATCCATGCCGTAAAACTTCGCCGCGTGGTTCGCCACCGCCTTACGAAAATCCAGCGTACCATTTCCCGGCGGATATTGGTTATGCTTCCCGTCCAGCAGCGCCTCAACGCTTGCCTGAATCACCGACCCCGGCCCATCAAAATCTGGTCGCCCTTGTCCCAGATTCACCGCGCCGTGCTGTGTCGCCAATACATTAATCTCGCTGAAGATCGTCGTTCCAAATGTGGATACTCGGTTCGCAAAGGTTGGCATGATCCCTATTCGTTCTCCCTCGGTGTCAGGCTTAACTCAAGAATGTTCTTTAGGTCGTCGCGTTCTCTCTGGCGATTTGAGCAGCCTGCTTCGCATAGCCATCCTCAAACTTTTCCAGATACTGCCATTCAATCGCATACGCTTGTGCCGCCTCATGAAGGCGCTTCCACAGCTCTTGGTTCTTAACAGGATCGCCGCTCGCGGTTTTCCATCCCTTTTTCATCCACCCCGCCAGCCACTTGCTCATCCCGTTAATCAAGTACTCGCTGTCGCTCTGCACCACGCAGCTTTGAATATCATTCAATTTTTCCAGCGTTTGTGCACAGCCAATTAAGACCAGTTGATTGCTGCTGGTCGGGTTTTCACTGCCGCCGTAGACCGTCTGCTCACCGCCGCGCACCACCACCGCGCACCATCCGCCGCGCTTCCCGCCCGCTGCCATATGAGCGTAAACATAAACGCTGGCATCAGCCGTCGCCGGCTTCTGCTCACGGGCTGGGGCAGGGGACGCCTTCACGCCTTCACGCGCCGCCGTTGCCAGTTCATCAACCCGGTTGTTATAAACGCTGGTCGCGTGTCCCTTCACCCAATTCCATCGGATCGCGTGTCGTTGCGTGGCGCGGTGCAGCCGTTCCCATAAATCTTGGTTCTTAACCGGCTCGCCTCCCGCCGTTTTCCACCCCTTACGCACCCAGCCCGCCAGCCATTCACTGATTCCGTTCTTCACATATTGGCTGTCGGTGTGGAACTCCACCTCGCTCGCTTCGTTCAGCGCGTCCAGCGCCTCAATCGCCGCCGTCAGTTCCATCCGGTTATTCGTCGTGGATTCAGCCCGCCCGCTAATCTCGCGGATGCCCGAATCACTAATCAGCAGCGCCGCCCATCCCCCCGGCCCGTTTGGGTTAGGCTTCGCCCCGCCATCGCTGTAAATTGTCACATGTGGTTTGGTCATAGTCGCGGGATTATCACTCAAAATAACACCACTGACAAACACATCGGTCTCATGGTCTACCCCCAACCC
>JAFLCH010000216.1:2074-7382 GCA_017303775.1 Anaerolineae bacterium
CGTTTGGGTTAGGCTTCGCCCCGCCATCGCTGTAAATTGTCACATGTGGTTTGGTCATAGTCGCGGGATTATCACTCAAAATAACACCACTGACAAACACATCGGTCTCATGGTCTACCCCCAACCCAATCAGGTACTTGACAAATGGAAAATATGTTCTATAATGAGGATGTGTCGTAGTGTATTCTGCACTCGGTACACCCTTTAACAATCGCATACCTAGCAGCCCGCCGGCGTCAATCTCGCCTATTCCCGCCCTCATTTCAGCGTCACGCCGCCGCCGCTGCCGCCGCTAACCCCGGAACCTCCGGAAATCGCTTTCGAGGTATGCGGATCGTGGAATGCCATTGGTCTGCGCCAGTCTAGCCTGTTCCCGCCGCATTCTTTGTCGGCGACGACGCCGACGACGACGACAAACGCGCCGCTGCCGCTGCTGCTGCAAAAAGAAATGGCAGCAGGATGCCAATGCCAATGCCGCCATTTCTGCCAATGAGTCTGCGTGTCCGTAATCCGCCCTAGTAATCCCCGCCTATCCGGCGCGGTTCACATCCCCCACCAGAAACGGGTTAAAGTTCGTGTTCGTGTCGTAGTAATCCTCGTTCTCCACCCGCTTCAACCAGTTCACGATCCGGTAAGTCACCGGTGTGAACAACACCTCAATCCCCACCTTGAAGATGTACCCCGACCAGATCGCCGTGAACAGCAGTTCGTTCGGCAGAACCCCCGCGAACGCGATCACCGTGAAAATCACCGTATCCACGATCTGCCCCACCAGCGTCGACCCGATCGTCCGCGCCCACAACTGCTTCCCCGCCATCCACACCTTCATCCGCGCCAGCACATAACTATTGCTGAACTCCCCCGCCAGATACCCGCACAAACTCGCGATCACGATGCGCGGTGTCTGTCCCAGAATCGCGTGGAAGCTCTCCTGCAAAGGCCAATCCCCCGCCGGGGTCGCCCCGTCCACCAGCGCCAGCGTGATCGCCGTCACGAACAACCACAAAAACCCCGTCCAGATCACCCGCCGGCTCGATTTGTACCCGTAAACTTCCGTCAGCACATCCCCGAAAATATACGACAGCGGGAACAAAAACGTCCCCCCATCAAACGCGAATGGCCCGATCTGAATGATCTTCGTCGCCGCGATGTTCGAGACAATCAACACCGCGACCAGCGAAGCCGTCACGAAATCAAGATGCTTATACAACCGCCGACCGCTGCTTGTCATGTTCATCTGCCTGCGTCCCTCGTTCCCCTAAATCCACCTGTTCTGAAGGATGTCTTGTGCTTCTCAAATGGATAAAAATAGGGACACGACCACAGGCCATGTCCCCATTCACTGCTCGAACCGAACATGCTCGGCTTAGTTCTTCAAGAAGTTCCGCAGCACCGTGTGCAGAATGCCACCGTTCCGGTAGTATTCCAGCTCAACCGGCGTATTGATCTTCGCGGTAGCTTGGAACGACTTTGTCGTACCATCTTCCGCCGTAGCCACAACCGTGAGTTCCTGTCCGGGAACCAGTCCTTCATCCAGCCCCACAATGTCGTAGTGCTCGGTTCCCGTCAGTCCCAGCGTTTCCCAGCCTTCGCCGTCCTTGAACACCAGCGGCAGCACGCCCATCATCACCAGATTGCTCCGGTGGATGCGCTCGAAGCTCTTAGCGATCACCGCCTTCACGCCCAGCAGGTATGTACCCTTCGCCGCCCAGTCACGGCTTGAACCCATCCCGTAGTCGCTGCCCGCCAGAATCACCAGCGGTGTCCCCTCGGCGATGTACTTCATCGACGCTTCATAGATGCTCATCACCTGTCCGCTGCCAAAGTGTACCGTGATCCCGCCTTCCGTCCCCGGCACCAGATTGTTGCGCAGCCGGATGTTCGCGAACGTGCCGCGCATCATCACTTCATGGCTGCCGCGCCGCGTCCCGTAAGTGTTGAAGTCTTTCTTCTCCACACCATGTTCCTGCAAGTACTTACCCGCAGGGCTGTCCAGCGCGATGTCACCCGCCGGCGAAATGTGGTCAGTCGTGATCGAGTCACCGAACAATCCCAGTGCGCGCGCGCCCTTCACCGGCTGGATGGGTTGCGCTTCCGGCGAAAGATCGACGAAGAACGGCGGTTCCTGAATGTACGTGCTCTTCTTGCTCCAACTGTACACATCGCCGCCGCTCGCCGGAATCTCGTTCCACATCGGGTTCCCGGTGTACACATTTCCATACTGCGACTTGAACAGATCCGGCGTAATCGTGTTTTGAACCGTCTCTATGATCTCTTCTTGCGACGGCCAGATGTCCTTCAGGAACACCGGTTCTCCGTCACGGTCATGACCAATTGGTTCGTTCACCAGATCAATATCCACCGTCCCCGCCAGTGCATACGCGACGACGAGGGGAGGGGAGGCCAGATAGTTCGCCTTCACATACGGGTTGATGCGTCCCTCAAAGTTACGGTTACCGCTCAACACGGCGCTCGCAACCAGATTGCTTTCCTTGATGGCGTTCGCGATCTTTTCCGGCAGCGGCCCGCTGTTACCGATACACGTCGTGCATCCGTAACCAACCGTGTAAAAGCCCAGCGCTTGTAAGTACGGGGTCAGCCCCGCCTTATCCAGATATTCGGTAACCACTCGCGAACCGGGGGCGAGGCTCGTCTTGACGAACGGCTTCACATCCAGCCCGCGCTCAACCGCCTTCTTAGCCAGCAAACCCGCGCCGATCATCACCGACGGATTGCTCGTATTCGTGCAGCTCGTAATCGCAGCGATCACCACCACACCATGCCCGAATTCGACTGTGCTGCCGTTTTCTCCGATAGTTGCAG
Organism: Anaerolineae bacterium; assembly: GCA_017303775.1. GTDB lineage: Bacteria > Chloroflexota > Anaerolineae > Aggregatilineales > Phototrophicaceae > CFX2. The sequence goes on from JAFLCH010000216.1 coordinate 4,898, forward strand.
TGCGCTCAATCGCCGTTTCATCCAGCGCGAACCCGCGCTTATCAATCGGCGCGCGCAGGCTTTGCTCGAACGTATCCTTCATCTCGCGCAGCAGCACCCGATCCTGCGGGCGCTTCGGTCCGGCCATGCTCGGTTCAACCGTGCTCAAATCAAGTTCAAGCACGTCCGTGAATTCAGGGTCAACCGTCGCGTCGGTACGGTACAACCCCTGTTCTTTGCAGTACGCTTCCACAGTCTTAACCAGCGCTTCGTCGCGTCCCGTGCGCCGCATATAACTCAGCGTCTCATCATCCACCGGGAAGAATCCCATCGTCGCCCCATACTCAGGAGCCATATTCGCAATGGTCGCGCGGTCAGCCAGCGACAGCCCGCTCAACCCGCTGCCGTAGAACTCCACAAACTTATCAACAACGCCCTTCTTACGCAGCATCTGCGTTACGACCAGCACCAGATCGGTTGCCGTCGCTCCTTCGCGCAGCTTCCCGGTCAGCTTGAAGCCGATCACTTCCGGCATCAGCATATAAATTGGCTGGTTCAACATAGCGGCTTCTGCTTCAATCCCGCCAACACCCCAGCCCAGAACACCCAGACCATTAATCATGGTGGTGTGGCTGTCAGTCCCCACCAGCGAGTCCGGCAGCAGAACTTGACGGCCTTCATCATCGCCGTAAATCTGGACAACCTTCGCCAGATATTCCAGATTGACCTGATGCACAATCCCCGTAGCCGGTGGGACAACCTTAAAATTGTTGAAGGCCTTCTGTCCCCAGTGCAAGAACTCATACCGTTCACGGTTGCGCTCGAATTCCAGTTCCGCGTTCGCCATGATTGCCCGCGCCGAACCAAAACGGTCAACCTGTACCGAGTGATCGATAACAAGATCAACCGGGATCGTCGGGTTAATCTTCTTAGGGTCACCGCTCATCCGCACCATCGCGCTCCGCAGTGACGCCAGATCGACCACACAGGCCACACCCGTGAAGTCCTGCAAAATAACGCGTGCGGGCTTGAAAGGAATTTCAACCTGCTTCGGTGCTTTTGCGTCCCAGCTTGCGAGGTTCTGTACTGCTTCTTCAGTCACTTGAAAATTGTCGAGGTTACGGAGGGCATTCTCCAGCAATATCTTGATGCTGAAGGGCAGCTTATCAACATGACCGATGCCCTTTTCGGTGAGTTTGCTCAACCGGTAAATGGTTGCTTCACCGCTCGCGGTTTGTAATGTCCCGCGCGTTCCAAAAAGATCCAGTATTTTTGCCATGTTTTGTCCTCTCGTTACTCCTGGACTCCGGTTTATCCATAATTCATCCCCACCTGCTTGCCTTGAGGTGTGGCCGATTATGAAAGTCAAATAGGATACTGAAGTAAATGCAGATATGATCTGTCGACACTATGATTAACTCCAATTCTACCTGAAAATAAGATAGCTTGTCAGGTTGGGTTTCAGTCCATCATCTATCAGCGAGGCTCTAAATCATGACGGACCAGCGCGTAACTACCTTCAACCTCTTACGCCGTTTACAGGAACACATGAATACCGATGTTCCTACTCGCATCGCCTCTAAAGCGGTTTCTGCCTTTAAGCTCAAACCACCAACTGTTCCTGATTCTTCCGAAAGCTATGTGAACGTTTTTGTCTATCCTCAAGACCCCTTTGTGAGCGAACCCGAAGTGCGCCAGATGAGCGCTCAATTCATTCAGCCCAATCTCGTAAATCATCGCTTTCAAATATCAGATGCCGGCTTCGAATTAGCCCAACCCGATGCGCAGGGAAATTACTTATTCACCCCCGATCACTCCCAGTTCGATCAGGTCAATAGTTTTTACTACGCCACCTTTACCCTCCGCATGTTTGAGCGTTATGCCTACCGCCATATCCCTTGGTCATTCGGTGCCGACCGTATCACGATTGATCCGCATGCTGGCACAGGCGCGAACGCATTCTATAGCGAACCGGATCGACTGATTGGGTTTAATGGCTTTGTGGTAGATGGTGAACGAATCGAGTCTGCTCAAAGTGCCGATATTGTCAGTCATGAAACCGCGCATGCGGTCTTGGATGGCATTCGCGATTTGTACAACGAGTCATTCGGTTTGGGCGCTGCTGCCTTTCACGAAAGCTTCGGTGATATGGCCGCCATCCTTGTCGCCCTCCATGACGACTCGCTGATTAAGCGCCTGCTCGACTGGACGAAAGGTGATTTGCGCATCGATAACTTCATTGCCTCATTAGCCGAACAAATAACAGAGCGGGCGCGCAGTCAGGGTGAACTGCTGCCGGAACGCACCATATACCTGCGCAACGCCCTGAACATCTTCAAAGATGTGCCCTTCGATGCGCTTGCTCTACAGACCATCACACCTGAATTTGAAATTCTGCGCGAAAGCCACAGTTACTCACGGGTGTTCACCGGTGCATTCTATGACATCTTGGTTGCTGTTTATGAACAGACCCGCAAAAAGTCGATTGATCACCTTGCAATTCATA
>JAFLCH010000217.1 GCA_017303775.1 Anaerolineae bacterium
TGGTTTGCAAGTCGGTGATGTGCTCACCCGAATCGCTGACACGCCCATCACCACCGCCGCCGAAGCCGCCGCTGTCATCCGTGACCTCAAAGTGGGTGACACCGTCGCCGTCGAAGTCCAGCGCGCTGGTGAAACGCTCACCGTCGATGCCGTTCTCACCGCTCGCACCCCGCAGATGAGCGTCGCGCCTTTCCCCGGAAACGGCTTTGGCATCACCTACAATGACTCGGACAAGTCTTGGCAGTTGAATAGCATCGCCGAAGACAGCCCGCTCTATGCCGCCGGCCTCCGTTCCGGTGATGTCATCACCCTCTTTGATGGCACAGCCTACGATGCCGTCGGTCTCCGCGACTATCTGAATAAGCTGACCGCAGACGAAGTCGTTCTCACCATCCTCCGCGACGGCGAAACGCAGGAACTCACGGTTCCCGCCGCTGCGCTGGATGCCCTCAACATCTTCGGCCTCAACTTTGGCGATCAATCCTTCCAGATCCCCTTTGGCTCCATGATGGGCATGAGCGGCGTCCGTCTCGGTGTCGAATTCCTCGTCCTCGATGATCAAGTCGCCGCCGAGAATAATGTCAGCCAGACCGAAGGCGCGCTTCTCACCACCATCATTGACGGTTCGCCCGCTGCCACCGCTGGCCTCAAGGTCAACGACATCATCACCGCCGTCGATGGCGATAAGGTCGATCAAGAACGTACCCTGCGTGATCGCTTGCTCGCCTACGAACCCGGCGACACCGTCACCCTCTCCGTCCTGCGTGGCGACGAAACCCTCGATGTCGAAGTCACGCTCGAACAGGTCGCCATGTCGGATCTCATGCCTTTCTTCGAAGGCAGTGGCTTCAACTTCCAATTCCCCCAGCCCCCACAGCCTGCACAACCGCTGCTGGAAGGAGCAGCCCTCTAATCGCGAATAGTCCCGCTTGGGTGTTGGCGCAGCGCCCGGTCATTTGGCCGGGCGTTGTTGTTCATCCCTTCACCCAATACGCCTGCTTTCCCCCCGCTTCCTCAACGGACGCTTGAACCCGCACGATAGCCGCGTTTATAATGCCTGCGCGTTGTATCAGCACGCTCGCCTGTGCCGCAGTTTGCTGCGCCCATGCGGCTCCTAGTCGAAAAGTGTCAACATGACCATCCAACAACAACTCCTTGCCCGCCTCAACAACCGTACCGCCTGCGTCAGCATTATCGGCTTGGGCTACGTCGGTTTGCCCCTCGCGGTTGAATTTGCCGAAGCGGGTTTTTCAGTCATCGGCTTGGATGTCGATACCGCCAAAGTTGAAAGCATCAATCGCGGCGAAAGCTATATTATCGACATCCCCTCCCGGCGCTTGCAGCCGCTTGTCCAGTCCGGCAAGCTCCGCGCCACCGCCGACTATCAAGACCTGCGCGAGGTTGATACCGTCAGCATCTGCGTTCCCACCCCCCTCAACGACATCAAAGAACCCGATATGTCGTTCGTCATCAACGCTGTGGATTCCATCGCTGCCGTCTGTCACCCCGGAATGCTCATCGTCCTCGAAAGTACCGCCTATCCCGGTGCTGCCGAAGACATCATCCTCCCGCGTCTCGCCTTCAACAGCTTTCACGTGGGCGAAAATGTCTTCGTCGCTTTCTCTCCCGAACGCATCGACCCCGGCAACCCGCGTTATCACCTCCGCAACACCCCCAAGGTCATCGGCGGGGTCACGCCTGCCTGCACCGAGGTCACCGTCGCCCTCTACCAATCCGCAGTCGATACCATCGTGCCGGTGTCCTCCCCGCGTACCGCCGAGATGGTCAAACTGCTCGAAAATACCTTCCGCGCCGTCAACATCGGCCTCGCCAACGAAATGGCCATCATGTGCGACAAACTCGGTGTCGATGTCTGGGAAGTCATTCAAGCCGCCACCACCAAACCCTTTGGTTTCATGCCGTTCTACCCCGGCCCCGGCGTCGGCGGTCACTGCATCCCCGTCGATCCGCTCTATCTCAGTTGGAAGATGAAAACCCTTCACTACAACGCCCGCTTCATCCAGCTTGCCAGCGAGATGAACACCGCCATGCCGCACTATGTGGTCGATAAAATCACCGCCGCCCTCAATGATGACTCGAAGCCCGTGCGCGGCTCTCGCATCGTTGTCCTCGGCGTAGCCTACAAGCGCGACATTGATGATGTCCGCGAAAGTCCCGCCCTCGATGTCCTCCGCCTGCTCCACGAACGCAAGGCCGATCTCATCTACCACGACCCCTACGTCCACAGCCTGCGCTTGGAAAACGGCGTCACCCTCACCAGCACGCCCTATTCCGCCGAACTGCTTCAGTCCGCCGACTGTCTCGTCATCACCACCGATCACTCATCCTTCGACTATCAACACGTCCTCGATAATACGCGCCTCATCGTCGATACCCGCCACGTCATCGGCCAGCGTGCCGGACGTGCCCGCGTCGTCCTGCTCTAACTCCCTCCGCCCACGAAAATAAGCACTCGTTGACGCATGCCACCGGGTGCTTTTTTACCCATTTCTCGTGGAACAGATTTTCACTTTTTGCTTGACAGGTTGGAAATTTTGTTCTATAATGAAGATCTAACCAACAGGATCTAAGACATCAATCGCAGTAGTCTAGAAATAACCCCAATTTTATTGTATGAGTAGGGTAGGGCATCAATGATTTCCACATTACAAATCACCATGCCAGTTGCTGTCACTCCCGTTGCAGCCCTCGACCGGAACGCGCTTTGTCTGCGCCAGTCTCGCCCGTTCCCGCCGCAATTCTTTGTCGGCGACGACGACGACAAACGCCCCCTCGGCGGAAATCTCGGCTGCTTCCCGCCGTCTTTGACCGCCACGCCGCCGCCGCCGCCGCCAACCCCTCCGGCAAGGGTCTGGAATCCACCTCAGTAGGCCTATCTCTCTTATAACTGCCTACTGATAACTGGTAACTCGAATTTGGCACTCTACTGCCAATGTCAATGCCGCCATTGCCGCCAATTCGGCCAACGCTTAACCTGTAACCTTAGCTTTGAAACCGTAATATTTGGCGAACGTGCCCTTACTTGGCAGCCATCCGTACGCCGCCGTCCAGCCGCACAACCTCGCCGTTCAAATAAGGATTTTCAATCATGCTCTGAGCCAACTGTGCATATTCATCCGGCTTCCCCAATCGGTTCGGGAAAGGAATTTGTGCCGCTAGCGAAGCTTGGTTTTCCGCCGGCATCATCGCCACCATCGGCGTCTCGAAAATTCCCGGCGCGATAGTCATCACCCGGATTCCCGCCCGCGCCAGATCACGCGCGATCGGCAGTGTCATCCCCACAATCCCGCCCTTCGACGCGGAATACGCCGCCTGCCCGATCTGCCCGTCGAACGCCGCCACCGAAGCCGTATTCACGATCACACCCCGCTCACCGTTCTCGTTCGGCGTATTCTGGGACATCCGCGCCGCCGCCAGCCGGATCACGTTGAACGTTCCAATCAAGTTAATCTTCACCACCGTCTCGAACAGATCAAGTGCGTGTGCGCCTTCTTTACCCACCGTCCGCGCCGCCCACGCCACCCCCGCGCAGTTGATCACCGCGCCCAACCCCCCGAACGCCTCATACGCGCGGTTGACCGCCGCTTGTACCTCGCTCTCGCTCGTCACATCCGCCTGCGCGAACTGAACATTCTCGCCGAATTCGCTTTCCAGTGCCTTCCCGCGTTCACCGTCTCGGTCGAGAATCACCACCCGCGCCCCCAACCGCGTGAATCGCCGCACGCACCCTTCGCCTAACCCCGAAGCGCCCCCCGTAACCAGAGTCACTAATCCTTGTAACTGCATTTCAATAACTCCTTGCCAATAATTTCAAAGAATAGCTTCTAAATCTTCCCCAGCTCATCCACCGTGAAGTCCAGCGCCACGAAGTACGAATCATCAATCCCCAGCAGCTTCATCTGCCGCGAACGCCCGTGCTCATCATTCGAATCGTACCGGCTGATTGCCTCCGTCCGCCCCTCCATTCCATGATGCTTCAGCACCCGCACCATCCGTTCCGCCCCCGGCTCCGGCATCGTCCCCAGCACCCCGCTCCCGCTCAACAGCAAATCCACCAGCGGTTGCTCGCGGTTCAAATCTTTCACCATCTCTCGCCACGGCCCGAAGGTGCTCAGGTACGCTTGATTGATGTCCAGCACCAGCTCGTTCACATCATCTGCTTGCCCCTCAAAATGAATCACCGCCCGTGGAACATTGTAATGCAGCAGTACCGGATGCTCCTCAGCGATGAACAGGCTCCCGAATATACCGAGGCTGATGCGGTGTTCCACCACCCCCAGCGCACGTATCACATATTGGTTGCGCGGGCGTAACCCCTCCACCGCCTCATCAAACACCGCCGTCTGCACCATAAGCTGTAACTCCTGCGGCACACCCCCCATCTGCGCCGCGAGGAAGATGCCGTAATCTTTTTCAGCCTTCAGCTCACTGAAAAGCTTCTCCCGCTTATCGTTCAGTAACATATTTGCTCCATCTGTGCCTATTTATTCCGGGCGCAGTCGCTTAGCCGACCACTCGCTGCACGGATACCCCACCGCCTCGAACTCACGGATCACCGCTTCCACATCAAACGGTACACGCCGCAGTTCAACCTCAATCGATCCGTTTTCAAAGGTGAGCATCGCCCATCCCGCTTGCCCCCTCACGTCGAATGGCATCCCCACGCTGCCCACGTTGATCGCTCGCCAGTGTCCCAGATCACGATCAAACTGTCGGTGGATATGCCCCCCCAGCGCCAACCGCCCCTCTCGATCCAGCAGCAGGTCGCGTGCTTCATCAGCCGGTGTTTCCGGTGTTAAATACCCCTCGTCATTTCCCGGCACAGCATGGTATCCGATCACCCAACCGTATCCCTCAACCTTGTGCGAAAGTTCCCGCCCTCGTATCTGCTTCAGGAACGTATAATCATCGAAGCTCAATTGCTCCACCCCCCACAGCAGCGCCGCGTTGAAATGCTGCCACTCGCTGAGCGTTTTCTTCAAGCTTTCCTCGTCTTTTGCACTGGGGAATCGCGGACGTTCGCCGTTCACCATATATCGGTCAGTATTACCGCCGATAACCTTGAAATCCTTTCCCTCGTTCGCCTCGGCCAGCGCCTTAATCCGCCGGATGCAGGCCGCTGGTTGCGGCCCGAACGCCGCCAGATCACCGAGGCACCACGTCACGTCAGCCCCTCCTTGCGCCTCAATATCCGCCAGTACCGCTTCAAGTCCACTCAGGTTTCCGTGTATGTCCGAAAAAACTGCCAGCCGCATAATCCATCACTCCTCAACTTGAGAATACCGCAAGTTTAACACGCCTCTCGATGATTGCCTCTAACACGACCTTAATGGTCAGTGATAACCTTTGGCGAGGGTGAAATACCTGTGTTATGGTAAACTTCTGCAAGGACTGGTTTTTTAAGGAGAATAAACTATGGCTATTCGTAAAGCCGAAGCCGTCTGGAACGGCACGTTGAAGGAAGGTTCGGGTTCGTTCAAGGGTGCCAGCGGTGCGCTCAGTGGGGGCTACACCTTCAAGTCACGCTTCGAGGAAGACAACAGCCTCACCAACCCCGAAGAATTGGTCGGCGCAGCCCACGCAGGTTGCTATGCCATGTTCCTCTCGGCGCAGTTGACCAACGCTGGCTTCCCGCCGGAAAGCGTGCACGCTACTGCCGAAGTAGACTTTGGCCGCGATGATAAGGGACCGGTCATCAACAGCATCACCCTCATTATCGCTGCTAAGGTTCCCGGCGTCAGCCAATCGCAGTTCGATGAACTTGCGCAGAAGTCCAAGGAAGGCTGCCCCATTTCCCGCGCGCTTGCCAGCGTACCCATCACGCTCAAGACCAGCCTCACCAATTAAGCATCACAGGGGGCAGGGTGCTTCATCCTGTCCCCTGTTCCTAATAACCGAACTTCCGTAGAATCTGCTCCACCGCCCCCACATATCCGCCCCCGAACAACCGTACATGCACCAGCAGAGGATACAGGTTATAAATATCCCGCCGGATCTCAAAAAATCCGGTCTCAATCGGGCGCAGTTCATGGTATCGCTCGAAGAAATCACTGCCAAACGTGTGGAATAGTGTGCTAAAAGCCAGTTCAATCTCAGGATGCGCGTAATAGATCGCCGGATCAACGAACCCCGTAATCTGGTCGCCCATAGCCAGTATGTTGGTCGTCCACATATCCCCGTGAATCAGCGCTGGGTAATCCGGTTCTTCCAACCATCGCTCTAAGTGTTCCGCGAACCGCTCCAACCGTTGCATCACTGCCTTGGGCAGCCGTCCGCTTTTCAGCGCCTCCCCGCCCATATACAACAGCCGTTGTTCGCGGAAAAAGGGCACCCATTCCGAATACATCGTATTCGGCTGGTGCAGCCCTCCGATCAGCGTATCGCGCTCCAGCCCGAAGCGCTCTCCGCGCACGCTGTGGAGCGCAGCCAGAAGTTCTGCCGCGTGTCGTTCCGCGCCCGCGCTCAGGTGGCTGTATCCTTCAATGAACTCCATCAATAACAGCTTGTCCGAATCATAAATCACTTCAGGCACAGGCAAACGGCTGTTCACCCGCAGATACCGCAGCATGTACCCTTCAATATCCAGTGCCGCGCCGCTGCCATCGCCCACTTTCGCCACCATCGAACGCCCGTCATCCAGCGTGACGCGGTACACCTCACCGATGCACCCCCCGCCCAGCTGCCGCGTCTGCGTTGCGCGGCATCCCGTAATCTGCTGGATCTGTTCTCGCACAATTTCAAGCATGGTGTTTGCGCAATAAAAAAGGGGTGGTTTTAACCACCCCCTCGCGGACGTCTAGTTCAGTTCCAATGCGTGGCTCTCTATCTGTGACGTAATTCGGCTCAAGAAATCAGCAGCCGGCATCGCCCCCAGATCTTCATCTGTTCGCAGCCGGACGCTCACCGAACCGGCTTCAATATCCTTGTCACCCACGATCAGCATATAAGGTACATGCCGTTCGCGTGCCTCACGGATTTTTCCGCCCATCCGCGACTTGCCCTTGTCAATCTCGACGCGGATACCCTGTTTGCGCAGTTGGTTGGCGACACTTTCAGCATACTCGATATGCCGGTCAGCCACCGGGATCATCACCACCTGTACCGGCGCTAACCACACCGGGAACGCCCCCGCGAAGTGTTCGATCAAAATCCCCACGAATCGCTCCATGCTGCCGAACGGCGCGCGGTGAATCATAATCGGACGCTGCCGTGTATTATCATCCGCCACATATTCCAGTTCGAAGCGTGCCGGCAGGTTGTAATCCACCTGCACCGTACCCAACTGCCATTCACGCTTGAG
>JAFLCH010000218.1 GCA_017303775.1 Anaerolineae bacterium
TTGCCGAAAAATTGGCATGAATTTTCTGTTTGATTCTTCTCAATCCCCTCGTTATAATACGGCACGTACCCATGTGTGCGGAGAGCAAAACTTATGAATTCAAATGGACAAGGGCTAGGCAATACTGAAGAGGTGAAGGCCGACACTTCAGCCGCCGAGCCAGTGCAGCCTGAACCAGTGGAGACCGCTGCGGGCGTTGAAGCGCCGGTAGAAGCGGTTGAAGCTGTGGAGGCTGAAGCTCCCACCGCCACCGTGGAAACCCCGACTGAAGCAAGCAGCGAGGAATCGGCTGCGGCAGAGGGGGATTGGCTGGCTCAGGATACATCTGACCAGAAGCAATTGAAGCGGGGCGATGTGCTGGAAGGAACTGTGACGGCGACATCTCCAACGTCAGTGCAAGTGGATGTTGGCGCAAAGACAGAAGGCATCATTCCGGGTCGTGAATTGGAACGGATGAACCGCGAGACGATTGATCTGCTGAAACCGGGGGCAGTCGTTTCGGTATATGTGGTGAATCCGCACGATCATAACGGTGATATTATCCTGTCGTTGAACCGTGCGCTTGAAGAACTGGATTGGCGGCGGGCTGAAGAGTACCGTGAAAGCCAAGAGGTGTACGAAAGCCATGTGGCCGGATACAACAAGGGCGGTTTGATTGTCCGGTTCGGGCGGCTGCGCGGTTTTGTGCCGCAGAGCCAGATCAGCCCAGACCGGCGGCGTGTGTTGGACGGGGAGACACCGGAAGAACGGTGGGGCAAGATGGTGAACGAGATCATCACCGTGAAGGTGATGGAGGTTGACCGCGCCCGCAACCGATTGATCCTTTCAGAACGGATGGCATCCCGCGAGAGCCGTGAGAGCCGCAAGGAATCGCTCATCGGGCGTTTGCAGGTGGGTGAAGTGCGGACGGGGCGGGTGGTGAGTCTGGTGGACTTCGGCGCGTTCGTGGATGTGGGCGGCGCGGAAGGTCTGGTGCATTTGACCGAACTGTCGTGGAAGCATGTGACACACCCGAAGGAACTGCTGGAAGTGGGGCAGGAAGTGAAGGTCGAGGTCATCAGCATCGATCCGGAGAACAAGCGCATCGGCCTGAGCATGAAGCGACAGGAAGCCGATCCGTGGGATACGGTGGCGATCAACTTCCAAGTGGGACAGTTGGTGCAGGGCATCGTGACCAAGATGACCAAGTTCGGGGCGTTCGTGCGGCTGGTGGATGTACCGGAAATCGAAGGGTTGGTACACATCTCCGAATTGAGCGACCAGCGCGTGGTGCATCCGCGCGATGTTTTGCAGGAAGGCGAGACGGTGACGCTGCGGGTGGTCAAGATGGACATCGGCGACCGCCGGTTGGGGCTGAGCCTCAAGCGCGTCAACTCGGCTGAATACCTCGATATGGATTGGGGATAGGCCGGCGACAAGCTGACTGAAGAATTACCAACGAAGGGGAGCGTTAGCTCCCCTTTTTGCTTGGTGGCGGCTATTTGCCGAGCAGGTAGCGGTTCATCCATTCCAGCAGAACTTCGTTATGGACGCGGCGGATGGGGATGGAACCGTTGAGGGTGGCGGCGTGGGCCGCGGCGGGCAGGCGGAGCATCTCGACGGGACAGCCGTTGGCCTTGAGAACGGTGTAGAACTGTTCGGATTGTTCGGGCGGGCAGCGCCAATCATGCTCACCTTGAATAAGGAGCGTGGGGGTTTTGCAGCGGTGCGCGAAGGTGATGGGCGAGCAGCGGGCGTAGACTTCCGGCACTTCGTGGGGATGGCCGCCCAACTGCTCGACGGAAAACCAGACGCCGATGTCGCTGACACCGTAGAAGCTGACCCAGTTGGTGACGGGATTCTGGGGGATGGCGGCCTTGAAGCGGTCGGTCTGGCCGACGATCCAGCAGGAGAGGTTGCCACCACCGGAGAGGCCGGATACGCCCATGCGGTCCGCATCGACCCAGCCTTTGCTGATGGCGTAATCCACGCCGGCCATCAAGTCCTTATAGTCGAGGTTGCCCCAGTCGCCCTTGATGGCGGTGGAGAATTCGTCACCGTAGCCGGTGGAGGCGCGGTGATTCACACGCAGCACGGCGTAGCCTGAAGCGCAGAGCAGGAGGGTGTCGAAGTGAAAGATGTGGCCGAACGCGCCATGCGGCCCGCCGTGAATGTAGAGGACGGTGGGATAGGGCGCGTGCCCCTGCGCGGGGGTGTTGAGCCAGCCTTCGACCTGTACACCATCACTGCCGGGGAAGAGCAGATGCTCGACGGCGGGCATTTGTAGGGTGGCGAGGAATTCTTCGTTGGGGGCGGCGAGGGTGCGTTCGTCGCTGCCGTCCACCTTGGCTAGATGGAGGTCGGTGGGGGTGAACATGGTGCTGTTGATGAAGAGCAGATGCTTGCTGTTGGCATCCATGAGCATGGCGGTGCGATCCCCTTCCAGCAGGGGCTTCCACGCTTCCTTGCCGGTGAGGCTCACGCTGTAGATGTGAACGGTTCCGCCGATTTGCACACCGGCATAGGCCGTGCGCCCGTCAGGCGAGAGGGGGATGAAGTCGGTGATGCCGAAGGCGGGCATATCCGGTTCGAGGCCACCGCCCACGCCGTACTTGAGGGTTTTGGTGCGGCATTCGGGTTTGCCGCCGGTGACGGGAACCAGCCACATGTCGGACTTGGAGCCGATGGGCAGGCCGTTGGGCGCACCGACGAAGACGATCTTTTTGCCATCCGGCAGCCATGAGGCTTCGAAGGCCGCGCCCCAGTCACCGAGGAGATCGCGCGTCTGGTTGTCCAGCAGGTTGACGATGCAGAGCTTGGGCTGGAAGGGACGGTGCGATTCCGGTGACATCGAGGCGAGGTAGAGGAGTTCCTTGCCATCCGGCGACCACTGCGGGCTGCTGTTGTTGAAGCGGTCATGGGTGATGCGGCGCGCCTCGCCGCCTTCTACCGGAATGACGTAGAGCGACTGCACCACATCATCGAGATATTCCATGCCGTTGAAGCGATAGACGGCGCGATCTACACGGTAGGGTTTGTTGAAGTCGCGCGGTTCTTCGATGGGAACGGCGGTGAAGGCGATGTGCTTGCCATCGGGCGACCATGAAGGGCCGCTGCCAACGCCCTGCTTGAGGGTCGTCAACTGTTTGGCCTCGCCACCATCCACAGGAATGATGTAAAGCTGGGCTTTGTCCTGCCGGGTGGACATGAAGGCGATGTGGCTGCCATCCGGTGACCATTTGGGGGCGGCGTCGATGGCGGTGCCGCTGGTGAGCTGGCGCGCTTCACCACTTTCAAGAGTGAGCAACCAGATGGCGCTGTAATCTTTTTCGGCTTCGAGGTCGCTGTGCGAGAGGACGTAAGCGGCGCGCTTGCCATCCGGCGAGAGCGCGGCAGACATGACGAACTTGAGTTTGAACAAATCATCCGCTTGAATCGGGCGGGGCATATGACGGATTCCTTCCATTGATAGGCTGACGAAGGGGTATCAAAGTCCTCTATGGTAGCGATGATATTGTCATCGCGCATGGCTGCATGGTATGATGGTCTGTGTCGTGAGATAGAGCAACTGCCTGTTCAATTCGTATTTGTCCGCCTCGTCCGTCCTGTTAAACGGCGTCCTCAATCGTTTTAGTTTTGTAATAATCCTGTCCGAATTTCTAATACAATGCAGATGTGCATCAATGTACACAGGTTGGCGACCCCTGTTATAATAGGTAAAATCAGTTTTAAGCGTTTGTAACACATGTCGAATACCAGTCGGTCAAGAAGGTGGCCCAAAAGCCACGGGCTGCGGAGGTAATTACCGTGCCGAACAATAAGATGGAACGTTTCACACAGCGGGCGCGGCGGGTGTTGAGCCTGGCGCAGGAAGAAGCCGAGCGTCTGCGTCACAATTATATTGGGACTGAGCATTTACTGTTAGGACTGCTGCGCGAAGAAGGTGGAGTCGCGGGGCGTGTGCTGCGCGATCTGGGGTTGGAGCAACGGCGTGTGGAAGAGCTGGTCGATGAATTGACCCGCGCGACCGCCCGCACATCCGCTACAACCGCCGAACTTTCCCCCGGCACCAAACGGGTGCTGGAGCTGGCAGTGGATGAAGCGCGCCGGATGGGGCATCACTACATCGGCACGGAACATCTGCTGTTGGGATTGGTGCGGCAGTCGGATGGGGTGGCGATTGATGTGCTGAAGCGGCTGGGTGTGAGTCCGGAAGAGGTACGCCGTCAAACGCGGCGGGTGCTTCAGGAAAGCCCGGTGCAGAGCACACAGGAACGACCCGAACCGAAACAACAGCGCGGCCAGACCAAAGGCGACGGCAAAACCCCGCTGGTCGACCAGTTGGCGACTGACCTGACGGCGCTGGCACAGGAAGGCAAGCTCGATCCTGTGGTCGGGCGCGAAACCGAGATCGAACGCGTCATCCAGATCCTCAGCCGCCGGCGCAAGAATAATCCGGCGTTGATCGGTGAGCCGGGTGTGGGCAAGACGGCTATCGTCGAAGGGCTGGCACAGCGCATCGTGATGGGCGAAACCCCCAAGCCGCTGCTGGGCAAGCGAGTACTGCAACTGGATGTCGGGTCACTGGTGGCGGGTACGATGTATCGTGGCCAGTTCGAGGAACGGCTGAAGCGAGTGATCGAGGAACTCAAATCCTCCGACAGCATCCTGTTCATCGACGAAGTGCATATGCTGGTGGGCGCGGGCAGCGCGGGCAGCAGTGTGGACGCGGCGAACATTTTGAAACCGGCACTTTCACGCGGGGAACTCCAGTGCATCGGCGCGACCACGCTGGATGAATACCGCAAGCACATTGAAAGTGATCCGGCACTGGAACGGCGCTTCCAGCAGATCATCGTGGACGAACCGTCGGTGGAAGAAACGATTGAAATTCTACAGGGCATCAAAGTCCCCTATCAAGAACACCACAACGTCGAAATTACGGACGAGGCTATCGAAGCGGCGGCCAATCTTTCGGCGCGGTATGTGCCGGACCGGTTCCTGCCGGATAAGGCGATTGACCTGATCGACGAAGGCGCGGCACGGCTGCGGATGTACAAGAGTCCGGAAGCGGCGCAGGTGCGCAAGGCCGAGATGGAACTGTCGCAGGTCGAGGAAGATCTCGAATTGTTAGAAGCTGAAGACCCCAGCAGCGAAGAAGTGAATACGCTGCGGGCACAGCGTGAAAATCTGGCGGAACTGTTGGGCGACTTCAAGTCCAACTGGAACGAAGAAACCAACCAACCGCGCCTCGGCGAGGATGATGTGGCGGAAGTGGTTTCGATGTGGACGGGCATTCCGATCATGCGGATCGCCGGCGAAGAAAGCGAACGGCTGATGCAGATGGAAGGGGCGCTGCACAAGCGCATCATCGGCCAGCACGAAGCAATCGAGGCCATCAGCAAAGCGGTACGGCGTGCGCGCGCTGGCCTGAAAGACCCGCGCCGTCCGATTGGTTCGTTCATGTTCCTCGGCCCGACGGGTGTGGGTAAGACCGAACTCACCAAGGCGCTGGCGGAATTCATGTTCGGCAGCGAAGACGCGCTCGTCCAACTGGATATGAGCGAGTTTATGGAACGGCATTCGGTGGCGCGGCTGGTGGGCGCTCCCCCCGGTTACGTGGGTTACGAGGATGCGGGTCAGCTCACGGAAGCGATCCGACGCCGCCCATACAGCATCGTGGTGTTTGATGAGATCGAAAAGGCGCACCCGGAAGCCTTCAACATGCTGCTGCAAATGATGGAAGAAGGCCAACTGACCGACGCGCGCGGGCGCACGGTGAACTTCCGCAACGCGATCATCATCATGACGAGCAACGTGGGCGCGGACACCATTAAGCGTGGGCCGGTGCTGGGCTTTGATATGCCGCGCGACGAGCAGAAGGAAACCAAGCAGTTCTACGATGAAATGAAGAAGGGCGTGATGGATCAACTGCGGCGCACCTTCCGGCCTGAATTCCTGAACCGTGTGGACGCCAGCATCATCTTCCGGGCGTTGACACGCGAGGAAATCAAGCAGATCGTTGATCTGGAAATTAAGAAGGTGAGCGAACGCTTGATCGAACATGCCATCAGCCTTGATGTGACGGAAGCGGCGCGTGAATGGCTGGCGGTTAAGGGTTATGACCCCGATTTCGGCGCTCGCCCGCTGCGCCGCCTCATCCAGAACGAGGTCGAGGACGCGATGTCCGACGGTATCCTCGGCGGTAAGTTCAAGCTGGGCAGCGAAATCCGCGTGAACGTGGGCGAAGACGGCGAGCTGCTGCTGGAACCGGTGGAAGAAGCCGCTCCGGAAGAACCCGTCAACTAAGCCTCTATAAGATTTTAGTCCCAAAGGCCATTCACTCACGAATGGCCTTTTGCTTGTAGGCTCATTCTATTTCATAATGAAGACTTCGTTATACGGATTGAAATACAGTTCTCGTTTCAGCAGCGACAACTTTATCATCCATCGCACCACTAGAGGAATCTTATGAGCCAGCAACAATGGACTGCGGTTGACCGCTACATTACCGACCTATTTGTACCCGATGATCCGGTGCTGGAAGCGGCGCTGGAAGTCAGCACAGCATCGGGGCTGCCGCCTCACAATGTTTCACCGAATCAGGGTAAGCTGCTGATGCTGCTCGCTCAACTGCGGGGGGCGCGCACGATTCTGGAGATCGGCACTCTGGGGGGCTACAGCACCATCTGGCTGGCGCGGGCGCTGCCAGCAGACGGGCATCTCATCAGCTTGGAGTTCAACCCCAAGCACGCCGAAGTGGCCCGCGCCAACATTGCCCGCGCCCGCTTGCAGGCCAAGGTGGAAGTGCGAGTGGGACGGGCGATTGATACGCTGCCGCTGCTTGAGCAGGAAGGGCACAGCAGCTTCGACCTGATTTTCATCGACGCGGATAAACCCAGCAACCCGGATTATCTGGCGTGGGCGCTCAAACTCGCGCACCCCGGCACGCTGATCATCGGCGACAATGTGGTGCGGGACGGCGCGGTGATCGACGCAACCAGCACCGACCCTAATGTGCAGGGGATTCGCCGATTCAATGAATTGATGGCCGCCGAGCCGCGCCTGAGCGCGACTGCCATTCAAACGGTTGGCAGCAAAGGCTACGACGGGTTCGCACTGGCGATTGTTTCCCCCAGTTGAAGGTGAATTAGGACACAAATCGTCCTAAAACGGACATACGATAAGAACAGCGTCCAGATGCCGAATTTAGGAGGTTTGTATGTCCGTACTCGCATTTCAACGGCTTGCCCAGCAGCGGCTTTCACAGAATCCCCTTGGGACAGCGGCGGGGGTGGTCGATTGGCTGCT
>JAFLCH010000219.1 GCA_017303775.1 Anaerolineae bacterium
GGTTGTGTTACTGGTAGATGAGGCTGGAGGCGACGGTTTTGGCGACGAGTTCGCTGCGGGAACGGACGCAGAGCTTGTTGAAGATGCGGCGCATGTAAGTTCCGACGGTGCAGGGGCTGATCTCCAACTGGAGGGCGATGGCTTTGTTGGGCAGCCCTTGGGCGATGAGACGGATGATTTCCTGCTCGCGGGGGCTGAGGTTGGGATGACGGGGGACAGGGCTGCTGCGGGTGATGTGAATGGCATAGCGGACGTCATCGAGCGCGACCTCGCAGAGCATTTTATCCTCGGCGGTGAACAAGCAGATTTGATCGATCCAATTTGGCTCGGAGCGAACGGTGTCGATGAAGGCTTCGAGCAGTTTTTCGACATCGGAGTGGACAGGGGTTTGAGTCATCGGGTTATCCTCGTCAGCTCTATTTTGCGTTCCAGTGTGTGGTAATCCTTGCCGCGCCACGGGGGGAGCGGCGATTCGACTTCTTGGAAGCCGTAGGATTGCAGGATGTGATAGGACACCCGATTTTGCAGGTGACAATGATGACGGACGCAACCGGCCCATTCGGCGCGCATGAGGTGCATGAAGTTGCCGATGAGGTCGCTGCCGATGCCGTGCTGACGCCAGTCGGGATGCACGCCATACCACGCGAGGCGATAGTGATCGGATTCGCGGGTGTGGAGGCAAAAACCGACAACATAGTGACGGTCTTTGGCGATGAGAACGCGAGTGGGATGCTGGCTGATGAAGTGGCGCAGGGCTTCGGGCGAATAGGCAAGCGCCTGTGAGAGGCGGTCTTGTTCGTCGAGCCATGGCACATTGAGGATGATGTCGTGGATCAGGCGTGCCGTTTCGCGGGCCTCATGCGGGTGCATCAGGACAATCTGAGCACGTTTCATGGTGTAGATCATACGAAACCCCTTTCCGGCCTACTGCACTTGAACGTTCATCCCTTCTATTTCAATAAATGACAACGACAGCCGTTTGTCACAGAGGGGCTGTCGCCTAAATAGAGGACACAAACGGGTCAGATGGGGCAGGGGAGCGAAAAGAGGGTGCAACAAGCGCACCCCCGAAAAAGCACTCCCCTACGCTAAGGGTTATTAAGGTTCTAAGGTGGCGTCGATGATCCATTCGTTATCGATGGTCAGGCCGGGCGACCCATTTTGCAAAAGCTGTGCCGCGAGCGAGGGCGTTTGTCCGGCGGCGAGATGGATGGCAACGGCAGCGGACACGAGGGGAGCGGCGAATGATGTGCCTGACCAGTAAGCCCAACCGACAGTATTGGCAACGGTTGCAGTTGAATCGGGATCGAGATCGGTTGGATCGGGGAAGGGGGCAAGGTAGAGGCCGGCGATGGCATCATTGATGCTGGGCGGGGTGGGATTGGTGGCAAGCTGGGCAGAGGATAGGCTGAAGATGCCACCATTGCTCTCGCCACCGATGATGGCGAAACCGTCGGAGATGGGTTCATCGGCACGGTTGGAATAGCTGGCGGGCTGATCGGCATCATCAAGGGCGGAAACCCCGAAGACGGTATTGAAGGCGGCAGGATAACCGGCATCGAAGCGGTCATTGGTGGTGGGGGAACGGCCTTGATTACCCGCCGCAGCGACGACGGCGATATTGGTAGCGAGGGATTTGAAGCCGACACGACGGCGAGTGATGACTTCGAAGATATTTTCCAACATGTCGAGGGAGAGCAAATCTTCCAAGTCGATATCCAAGTCTTCCAACTGACGGATGAAAGCGGCGTCGGGAGCCGGCGTTTCGGAAATATGGAGGGCTTGACCAGAGCCGGGGAGGCGAGGGGTGGTGAGGGTAAAGCTGCAATTGACGACGTAGGCATCGGTGGGATTGGCGAGGGATTCGGCCAAGACCTGAAGTAAACCCCAGAGGATGGACTCGACGCTGCCAACACCTTTATCGCCCAAGACTTGCAGGAGATCGATCTGGTACTGGATGTCGCGGGTGCGGAGGGCGCTGTCGATGAGGCCGGCGATGAAGGTGCCATGATCGGACATATCGTAGAAGTGATGGTCTACTTCCCAATCGTTGATGAATTCCATGAGCGATTGGGTGGTGCTGTACTGAAGCGGGTTGTAGTGAATGGTGAAGTGATTGCCTGTACCAAAGAGGTTATTCAACAAGGGATGATTGGGGAAACTGGTCTGCGCCTGATGGATGCGCCCTACAGAAGGCGCGGTATCCAGCACGAATACTTTGACGAATGTTGAGGTGGACAAGCTGCCTATGCCGGGAAAGGCGGGTTTATAGAAGGGTGTGCCGGTGAGGGCGACGGGCTTAGCACCGGAGCCGCCAGTACCGATGGGACGCCCCTGCGAAGCACCGCTGAGCCAGTTGAGCAGGACGCCTTGAACGGATTCGGATTCGCGGGCGGCCTGCCGGAAGGCTAAGACGGTCTGGATGGTGGTGAAGTTTTCCGGCTCGAAGGTATCCGATGGGACATACTCATTTTCACTGCGATGGTCATCGGCAGCGCTGAATTTGACGATGGAATAGGTTTCTTCAGCGACGGCGGTCTGTGTGACTTGAAAATATTCATTGTTGTTCCAGCGGCTGATGAGTTCCTCGTTCCCGTTCAAGGGGTTTTCTCCCTCGAAGGCGCTGGCGAGTTCGGTACGCACCTCCCCAAGAACATCGGCTACGGATGCGCCGGCGGCTGCGCGATGCAAGATGATGACATCGCCCGTCATGAAAAAACTATTTCGCAATACGATGCTTGGCTCTCCCATAATCCCCCTCCGTTATTTAAGCGATAATGGGGCGGCGCTGCCCATTAATTGGAACGCGCCCCAGAGCGATGGATTCAAACCGGGAACCATTTGGAGCAGAGCGCACTGAGCCTGACGCTGTGCGGCGCTTTTGGAGGCGCCCTGCTGCAAGGCGGCATAGAAATGCTGCATGTAGTGAACGGTCATGTCGTCGGGAATCTGCCAGAGACTGGCGAGGATGGCACCGGCACCGCTGTAAAGGAAGCCGCGACCTAAGCCGATGAGTTCATCACCGCGCACGGCTTTGGCGCGACCGGTTTCGCAGCCGCTGAGCACGACGAGTTCATAGCTGAGGTCGTGCTGGAAGAGATCGTCGGCGTAAAGCTGACCGTCGGCCAGTTCGATGAACGAGAGTTCGGGATGATCGACGCGGTGCTGGGCATGGGCGGCGATGTGGAGCACCTGACAGGGCAGGGCGGCCAAGGCGGCGCGGGTGGCGGCGTCTTCCAAGATGAGTTCGGCAGCGGTTTGCTCGTGGATGAGGCGGGCTTCCTGCAAGGTGGCGACGAGACGGCTGCCCCATGAGTTGGCGAGGACGCGGAAACCGGGGGCAGGGGACGGCGCAGAAACAGTGAGCAGGGCAGAAGTGGGCAGGAGCACGACTTCCTGATGCTCGATGAGGTAGTGATCGTCATGACGCAGGAGGTTGAAGGGCAGGTAATGGAGCGCGCCATAGGGGACGATGAGCAGGCGTTCGCGCCCGTGAATGGATTCTCCGAGCGGTTGGAGGAGGCGGTCATAGAACCATGCCAGCCGTTCGTGGAGGATGGGCGTGAGCTGGGCGACTTCCGGAGCCAGCGGGCCTCTGGCACTGCTGAGGGCGAGGGCACATTCGATGTCGAATTGAAGCTGGGCGCGTTCGTCCTCGATTTCGCGGCTGGTGACATCCAGCGGGCGGACGGTGAGGGTGTGCTGATCCAACACGAACGCCCAGAGGCGGCTGCCATCGTCGTAGTATTCGAGCAAGGCAGCGCCGGACGGCACGGCGGCTTGAATGGCGGCGGTGGTGATGGGCTGCTGGAGGTGGCTGAAGTGATGATCCTGCATGAGGTAGAGGCGCTGGGTTAGGCTGCGGATGCGCTCCTCGCAGGATTGGAGGCGCTGGCGCGCCTGTGGTTTGCCTTCCACGGCCTGCTGGTAGGTGTGATGATGTTCGAGGCGAAGCTGGGCGAGTTCGTCGACGAGGCGGGCGGTGTCGGGATTGGTGCTCGTCCAGCGGAGATTTTCGGGATTGGTGAGGTGGTTGAGGATGTTGACGGATTTGGCGCGTTCGAGCGTTTCGAAGGCTTCGTGACCATAGCCCCGATGAAGCTGCAAGGCGAGGAGGCGATGCAGGGCTTCTTCACGATTTTCGAGGAAGGCAGGGCGAAGGCTGATGGTGAGTTCGCGCTGAAGCTGTTCGATGGTGGTGACAGCGGCGGTGTAATGGTTGATGGCGAGGCGATCATTGGACTGGGCTTCGGCGATTTTGCCGAGCAGGAGATGGCTGCTGTAGTCCATGTCGGGGAGTTCGCGGAGGCGGGCGATGTGGAGGGCTTGATGGGCTTCGGCGGCGGCGGATTCCCAACGCTGGCGGGCGTAAGCGATTTGCCCCAAGAGCAGGCTGGTCTGGGCGCTGTTCAACTGGTTGGACTGCTGCTCGAAGTAAGGGCGAACGGCTTCGACCTCGCGGGCGGCGGTGGTGAGATCACCCTGTTTGAGGGCGACCTGCGCCTTTTTGAGGGTGACATCGGCGCTCCACGCGAGGGCTTCGTTGAAGGTGAAGATGGCTTTGGCTTCATCGAGCGCCTCGGAAGCGGCGTCAAATTCGCCGATTTCGGCATAGGCGACGGCTAGATGGCGGAGGAGGTAACCCAAGTCCTGATTGGTGCCGAGTTCGCGGAAGGTGAGGGCGACGATGCGGGCGAGGTCGATGGCTTCTTGATGGCGGTTGAGGCGGACGTAGCACTCGACGCGGATGCGCTGGGCGATGAGGTAATCCAGCGGGAGTTTGTCGGCGGTGAGGTCTTCGATGCGGTGGAGCAGGTTGAGGGCGTAACGGTAGCGCCCCTGCATCATGGCGGCGTTGGCGATGTTGGTGTTGACGTAGATGGTGTAGGCGGTGTCGCTACGGGCGCGGAAGATGTCGTAGGCGCGTTCGAGGCAGGAGATGGCTTGATTGAGGCTGCCCAATTCCATATAGACGACGCCGATGTTGGTGTAGAGGATGCCGAGATACTGCTGACCGGCTTCGCCCATGCTTTCGGCGACGGTGATGGCTTCGCTGTAAATGGCGAGCGCGAGATCCCACGCGCCCATGCGATCATGGACGTAACCGGTGTTGAGGTTGAGGCGGAGGAGGCGTTCTTTTTCATCACGGCGGCGGAGGATTTCGGCAGCGGCGCGGGCGTCTTCCAAGGCGGCCTGTGTCTGGTTGGTGTCGGGGGCGATGTAGAGCTTGCCGATGCAGGTACGCGCCCAGCCGACTTCATCCCCGACGGAAGCATAGAGGCGTCCGGCGAGGGTGAGCATATCCCACGCTTGATGAATCTGGCCGAGGAATTTGAGGGCGTCACCGCGTGACATCAAACCGAGCGCGATGGCTTGCGGGTCGCAGCGATGCTGCCCGATGAGCACGATCTGGTCGGCGTGGCGCAGGGAAACGTGCGGATCGGTGGCCCAACTGCTGTCGGCACTGGTTTTGTGCGACTCGATGAGGCGTTCGGCGTCTTCCGGTGACAGACGCTGAAGATCGGCGGGCGTGGTTTGCGCCGTCGTCTGGTTCATAATATCCGCGATGATGGTCTCAACTTCTGGCAGCGACCACATAGCAACCTTCTCAGAATTCCAATTCGATTTGTTCGACACGCAGCACGGTACGATCATGGGCGGTGATGCGGAGTGTGACGGGGGTATCCTGCCGCAGACGGCAGCGAAACGCGCCGGTCACATCCACGAGTACACTGGTTTGAAAGACATCCTGCTGGCGGAGCTGGACGAGCGCACCACGCCATTTGGAAGGGTTATCGGCCATGAGCCGCCCCATGAGCCAGCGAACATCATCACGCATCTGAGTGCTGAGGATGAGCGTCACGCCGTCCACTTCGAGCATGACTGGCGCGCTGCCACGCAGGGCATAACGGAGCGGCAAGACCTGTGGGGCAGGGCGATGACGGGCGGGCAAACGTGATGGAGCGGCGGTGATGGGGGCGGTTTCGGTTTGCATAAATCCTTGAAAATCCTCTATTTCCTGCTGGCAGCGCGGGCAGTTTTGCACATGAGCTGCAACGGCGGCAGCTTCCGCCAGATTCAGGACGAACTCTTGCAATTGTTGACTGGTCGGGCACTGAAAACGATGCAGGCGGAGGGTGAGCTGTTCTTCAAAACGGCGCGCCGCCTCAAGGCGTTCCCGACAGGATGGGCACTGATCGAGATGGGTTCTAACGTCAGCAGGGGCTTGATCATCAAGCGCGGCGCTGATTTGATCATCGTTCAGTGCGGGTGGAAGCATACACGACATAGCAATCCTTACTTGCCCAGTAATGCAGGCACTTCTATGAGATATGAATGCGTGTTGATGGCAAATATCACACGCGGTTGATTTTCAGTTTGCTCAGTCGGTGTCGGTGGTGTCTTCGCCAAGCCACGTGCGAAGGGTGGTATCACGGCGAAGGGTGCGACGGATGCGCTGAAGATCGACGCTGACCTCGCGTTCACTTTCCCATTCACCGGGATAGTGCTGGATGATTTCCTGCGGCTTCATGGCGAGGACGAAACGACAATAAGCCAACTGCTGGTCGGCAGGCTGTGGCAGGAGGGTGCAGATGTGCTGCCAGAGCGCTTCCGCGCCAACATTTTCGGACGAGTCGGGCACGTCGAGGGTTTCGACGAGATCATCCAAGGGGAGGGTTGGGTGAGTGCGCTGGCTGCGGAGGTATTGGCTGATGGCGGTGAAGATGCAGGCGCGCAGATAACCGAGGACAGCCGGAAGATTGGTGAAACCGGCGAAGCGGTCGCCGCTGAGATTGAAGTAGAAGTTTTCGAAGGCGATTTCACAAAAGTATTCCAGTTCCTCATCGAGCTGCGCGCTATAGGGATGATGGTGCGCCCAACTGAGCAGTTGAAAGTGATAGACGCTGCGGACATGCGCCAGCGCATCATTTTGCTGTACAGCGAGCGCCCGACGGAACAATTCGAAACAGTAACGCGGATCACTCGTCCCCATCCGCGCGAACTGGCGGTTCTCATTCTGGCAGCGAAGTGCGATCTGGTCGGTATCGATGTCGTGAATGTCCATAAGATTGAACGCGCCGAATTTATAGGGTGAGGAGATCGTTAATTACAATTTGGGATGAAAGTTTACAGTGGAGTATATATTACTCATCTTTCAAGATTTGCCCACGTTTTGCGCGAGAAACTAACTTTTCCCTATCCCCTTATGCATTATCAGCAAG
>JAFLCH010000022.1 GCA_017303775.1 Anaerolineae bacterium
AGTTGCTGACTTAAGAGATCAATCATGTTCTCTGGTCGCATCTGCTGTTTTCCACGCACAACAAAAAGCGCTGCTACTCCCAGAATGAGCAAACCGATTAGCGCTGTGAGCGCGAGAATAATGCTGTTATTTTCGACGGATGTTGTCGATGCGCCGGTGTCTGTCGCACTCCCGCTGATTTCGTAGCGGATCGTTCCTCCAGCTTCAACTTGCAGCGTTGCAGCGTAAATCTGATAGGTTTGGTCACCGAGCTGTTCTTCACCTGTGCGCGAGAATTGTTGGCTGTTCACGCGGATGCTGGATGGGGTTATTAACAGCCTTGCTTCTCCATCGAATGGGTATTGAAGTGGTTGTTCGATGAGTGCGGCGTTGCCGTCATAGGGCAGAATGTAAACAACCACGATGACATGATCTTCACCCGGCAGGACAGGGGCAGTATCGAGGATCGTAAAATCTTGCTGGAAGACAATATAGCGAGACGGACTGTCGAAACTGACAACCTGCGCTCCGGGGGGGAGGCTGATGAGCACCGAAGCAAAACGACCATCACCCATATCCTGCGTGGTCGTGAAAAGCCGGTCGGAACTGTTGCGGAAGCGCACAAGCTGACGTACTTCGAGCGTTTCACCAACAGCCTTGCCCTGTATTTGCATCTCAGTGATGGAGAGTACAGAAGGGTCCTCTGTTAACTCAAAGGTTGTAATGGGTAAATCGAGTGTTTGCAGACCTTCTTCTAAAGTTGTGAAAGCGCTGCTGAAGGTGCGATCCCGGTAGATGACTGCGGTGACATACTCATATCCGGTAACCATAGGCACATCATCAAAGCGGAAAGTACCGTTAGGAGCACTGGTTGTTTGGAGGGTGTCTGCGATACCTTCCAGTCCACTGATGAATAAACTAATCTGAAGTGAATCCAGCGCAGGGGATGCGGCTGTACCATTACGGACTTGCCCGGTAATACTTCCTCGTGGTGCGTTAGCAAATAGATCGGTTGTAGGAGAGGGAGTCTGTGCAAAAGCTGCACCATGCGTCAATACGAACAGCAGCAAGATTAGAATGGTGGCCGCCCCCCGCTTGCCACCTATCATGAAGAGCTAATCCTCGCACGGTAAGCTGCGACAGCATCCTCAATCTTCTGGTCGATAGCTTTGTCGATCACTTCTGTTTCAGCCGAACTGGTGAGCATGTGAGCGGTTTCTAGGTCGTCGAGTGACTTGAGTACCTGAATACCCCGCTGCACCCACACTTCGCGTTCGTAAGCATAATCCCCATCGGGCATTTTCCCGGTGGTATAGTCTTCGTCCAAATCCCGGATGTTGGTGAGCACACGTTCATAAACCACGAGCAACCGCTCACGCTGTTTTTGTGCCAACAGTTCATCCACGTGTAGGCCGGGTTTGGGGCGCAAAAGTGGAAGCGCAATGAAGGTAATCGTCGCTATCAGGATAACGACTCCGATCAGTAAACCACCGATACTCATGTTGGATTCCCCAGTGCCGTTTCAATGGCCTGCGATAGGATTTTCTCACCGTATTGTGGATCACTCGTCGTGGGGGCGAAGGGAACCTTAAAGAATTGGACGATGCGGCCTTCACGGTCAATGATAAAGGTTTCGGGCACCCCTTCGATATTATAGAGTTCCGAGATCTTGGTGCCGATGTCCAGCCCATTGGGGTAGGTGACGTTGTATTGGGCGAGGTAGGCGGCAGCGTTCTTCTGAGTATCGGTATAAGCGACACCCACGAACACCACGTCCTGCGGTTGGTATTTTTGCCACACGCGTTCCAACACCGTCGCTTCGTCGCGGCAGGGGCCGCACCAACTTGCCCAGAAGTTGACGACTACCACACGCCCTTTGAGCGCTGACAATTTTACTTCGCCACCATCCATGGTTGTGAGCGTAAAATCGGGCGCGGGGCCAGCAGTCGGTTGTGTTTGGTTCTGGCGGACTAACGCGAGGCCGAATACGACTGCGACCAGCGCGACCCCGATCAAGAGCACAATAGAACCCAAGCCTAAGCCGCGCCGCTGGGGTGGGGGAGTTGATTCGCTCAAGGTTAAGTCACCTGTGTTTTCCATCTTTGTTCCATTCCCGTCCGTCAAACCAGAGGACTGACGGACGTTCATCTGCTAACGGCGTGTTAGGAGATCGTGCTCCAAACGGGCGCGATAATCCTGATCGGAAATAGTTTCTTCAGCACTGGCCGGATTGGACGATATGGTTCTATGGGTACGCCACCAACGTATGAGAAGGACGCTGGTTGCTATGACCGCTAACGCACCAATGACCCATGGTGTGACGAGGGAGAGCGTACGGAGCATCGGGTCCTGTGGTGTCCCTAAGACGCGGTCACCATAGCGCGCGACGAAATCAAGCTTGATTTCGTCAACCGTTTTACCGGCAATCAACTGGTCGCGAATTTCCTCACGCCAGAGGCGGCAGGCTTCGGTAGGGCAGACATCAAGCGGGATGTTTTCGCACACCGGACAGTACATTTCACGCGCAACTGCGTTTACATCATCAGCGGTAATGGGGGCGCTTCCTGATTCCTGTGCTTGTGCGGGGAATAGGGACGCCAGAAGCAGCGCCAATGTACACAATAAGACTATCGTTGTTCTACTGCGCGAGGAGCGTGTAAGACCGCTCGAATCGTGTAAGTACATGTTCACGCTTTTGCTCCCAGAGGTCTTGCGCCGTGGGAAACGGTCTGGCGACTGGGGACGATTTGCTCGGTGGGCCAAGCCGCAACCAATGTGCCAAGGATTAGAACGAGACCACCCCACCAGACGAGATTGACCAGCGGGTTGATATAGACTTTGAAGGTTGCACTGCTAGCAGTCGCACGTTCCCAACCGACGAGCAGCACATAGAAGTCCGCCTCGAGGGTGCTGTAGGAACCAGCGATGGTCATGTTTTGACCCGCGTTTACCCCATCTGGCGAGGGATAGATATCGTGACGGGGGCGCAGCTCATCCAATACCTGACCACCACGGATAACCGTCACATCCGCGATTTGCATCTGGCGACCATCTTCAGCGAGTGCTTCGGTGAAGCCATCGTAGCGCATGGTATAACCCCCGAAATCGAGCGATTCACCCACACCGAGCGTGCGTTGAGTCTCCTGCTGGAAGAGGGTGCTGCCGATTACACCGATACCGATTACGGTGATGCCGAAGTGAACCAAATAACCCCCGTAGCGCCGACGATTACGGCTGTAGAGGGCGAGGAGCGCTTGCAGCCAAGTTTCACCAAAGCTGCGATGACGGGCTGCGGCACCACGATAGGTTTCATAGAGGGCTACATAACCTGCAAGGGCAACAATGCCATAGCCGAAGAGCGCACCGGGATCGGTAGTGTGTTCGACGAGGGCGATAATTACCAAGGTGACAGCCGTGAGTACGAGGGGCATGAGCAGGGCACTACCCAAGCGGCGCAAGGATGTTGCACCCCAAGCCGACAGCGGCGCGACTCCCATCAAAACGTAGAGGGCGACGAAAAGCGGTGGTGTCACTTGAAGGAAGTATTCTTTGCCGAGCGTGATGTTCTCGTTCAAGAATAGATCGGAGATGACCGGTGCGCCGAAGCTGCCCCAAAAAATGGTGATGAAGAGGAGTACGAAGATCACGTTGTTCAAGACGAAGAGCGACTCGCGGCTGAGGATGTTAGCAAAGGTGTGCTCATCCTTGAGTTCACCGCGATTCCAGCGCCAAAGAATGAGACCTACAGAGATGAGGGTGACGGCTGTCCAGAAGAGAAACATGGGCATGCCGATTTCGCTGCGGGCGAAGGAGTGGACGCTATCAATGAGACCGCTGCGTGTGGCAAAGGTACCGAAGATGACGGCGGAGAAGGTGCCGATGACGAGGAACATGTTCCAGACTTTCAGCATGCCACGTTTCTCTTGAATCATCACACTGTGGAGGAAGGCTGTGCCGATGAGCCACGGGAGGAAGGCTGCGTTTTCCACAGGGTCCCAACCCCAGTATCCACCCCACCCCAACACATCATAAGCCCAGCGCCCACCTAAGATGAGGCCGAGACTGAGGAACAGCCACGAAATGAGCGTCCAGCGACGGGTTGCTTTGATCCAGTTGGTTGTGAGATCACCCGAACCGAGCGCGGCCATCGCAAAGGCAAAGGGGATGACCATGCCGACGAAGCCCAGATAGAGCATGGGCGGGTGGATGATCATGCCAAAGTGACGGAGCAATGGATTCAGGCCGCGCGCCGTGTTGGCGAGCTGCTGCGCGCCGGGGGCAACACCACCGGCGGGAATGAGGACGGCTTCTACCGCGTCGGTAGGTGAGGTGAGCCACCAGCGGGCGAAAGGATTTTCGTAGAAGATCACCAGCCCGATAAAAAAGGCCAGCACCGCCATCATGTAAGCGATGGCGTAGGGCATAAGCCGACGGTGACTGTTCCAGTTGAGGATCAGCGCGCCAAAGGCGAACAGACTCATGAGGAATGACCAGAAGAGCAGTGAACCTTTTTGTGACCCCCAGAGCGCAGTAATGCGATAGAAGAGGGGTGTTGAAGGACTGCTGACTGACCAGACATAACTTATTTGATAGTCGCCACGGGCGAGGGCAACCCAGAGGGCCATGCAGGCGACCAACAGCAAGGGAAAGGTGAGCAAAGCCGCATTGCGAGCACTGAGTAACAGCGATTCCGAATGATTGCGACCACTGATGACGCCTGCGACGATGGCATAAAGCGCTGCTAGAAAAGCAAGCCCTGTTGTAACCAGTCCGATTTCAGCCAACATGGGTTATGCGCTCTGGTTAATGATCGCTGAACCGGGGTGAGCTTCTTCAAAGCGAGTCGGGCATTTGAGGAGCAGTTCGGTGGCGTGGAAGACACCGTTTTCATCCAGCCGACCGGTCAGGATGGCCTGTGCTTCATGCTGAAGGAGGTCAGGTTTGACCTGATCTTCAACACGAATTTGGAGGCGCTGGCGAGCGGTATCGTTAACGGCGAGGTGAAGCGCTTCGGCGAGATTCTCATAGTCATTAGGGACGTTGGCGATGGTAAAGTCGATGATGAGATTACGATCATCGTACTGGATCGATTCGCCAACGACTGCACCGGCGATACGAACGGTTTTGCCGACATAGGATGGGTCTTGAAGCAGTTCATCGACGGTGATGAAGTAGCGTGCGCCGGAGGCTGTGCCGGAGATGATCAGATAGCCTACTGCAACAAGAATGAGCAGACCGCCGATCAAGAACTTCAGCCGTCCCCCGGTGCGAACGGTGGGGGCGGTGTTGATTTGTGGTTTTTCCCAAGTGGCCTGTGCCATACGTATTCCTCCAACTGCTGACTAGCGGTCTATCACAGCACATTCATTGTAACGTCATTGGAGTACGACAGCGACGCAGAATATCCTGTTTTTTGATGATCATTGTCCCAAAGTCTTGTGAAAAATCTTACAAAAAAGCCCGGAAAAGCGCAACGCTCCGGGCTTGTTCTCATTAGATTTTCTAATTCAGAGCGTGAATTAGTCAACTTCCTTGCCGTTTTTAGCGTTTTCACGCATGTACATGACGCCACCGACTACCAGAACCGCGCCAACACCGAAGAGGAGCACGAGGGTAGTAGTGCCGTTGAGTTCGGTGGTGGAGGGAGGGGCGGAGGCTTCCTGCGCGAGGGC
The DNA here is from genome assembly GCA_017303775.1 of Anaerolineae bacterium. GTDB lineage: Bacteria > Chloroflexota > Anaerolineae > Aggregatilineales > Phototrophicaceae > CFX2. Next base: position 5,652 of record JAFLCH010000022.1, read on the forward strand.
AGGGACGGCGGTGAGCAGAACAAGGATGAGGACGAAGGCCACCCGATAGAGTGAACGGAGGCTGAGCATGGGTTGAATTCTCCTTGAGGCGAGGCGGAAGATGATGCGCCACGCGCTGTTGATAACGAGCGAGATGCTCTTATTGTAACGCAGGTTGGGGCGATTGTCCTAGTGGGGGCGCTAAAAGGTTGGCGGATGATCCGCCGTTATTGACGGCGGGAACAGGCGTGGATGGCGCGCGGTTATGTCGTTTGTCGGCGGGAAGACGCTCAGTTGGCGCTTTTGGCTGCGGGAAGTACGGTGTTGGCTGCCGCCATGCGGCAATGGCAGCGGGAAGCAGGGAGACTGCCGCCGACAAAGAATGGGCGGATGCGGGAAGACGGGGAACTGCCGCAGACAAACGCCGCCAATGCCGCCACATCCGCCAAACGATGTGGGATGTGGTTGTGGGAAGTGGGTACTGGTGGCATGGCGATTCTCCTGCGGGCGAATTGTAACGGTGTGAGGTGGATAGACCGGCAAAACAGAAAATATGTACTATCACCCCAACTTTATTTTAGCACTAAAGTTCTGTTCGTCAAGTTTGAATCCGGTTTGAAAATCCGACGCGATTAACCGGGGGATGGGCCGTCTTGACTGAGCAGGAAGGCGAGGACATCGGCAAGCTGCTGTAGGGTAATTTGCTGCCCGTAGAAGGTGGGCATGGCAGCGGTATAGCCAGGAACGATGTAGCTATGCGGCTGGATGATACTTTCGATGAGATACTGCTCGGCGGTGTAGCCGCTGAGGAGGTGGTCTTGCAGACGGATTTCGTCGACGCGGGTGAATGTGCCTTCGGTATAGGGGGCAACCGTGCCGCCACCGGCCTCATGGCAAACGGCGCAGCCCAATTCACCGTTATAGAGCAATTGACCGTTGATGGGATCACCATAGACGCGGCTGAGGGTGTTGAGCACACGCTGAACATCTTCGCCAACGGGGCGGTCGGCGGCATCCGGCGGGATGTAACCACAGGCGAGGGCTAATTCCTGATAGGCCGCGCCGACTTTGAAGAGATTGTCGAGGGCAAGACCGGCTTGAGGCGGGGTTTCGATGGAGACTGTGGCGACGAGCGCGGTTAGCTGCTCGTGCTGGCGCAGGAGTTCGGTTGGATCACAGGTGAGGTCAACGGGTTCAGGCGGGATGGTCGGCGTCGGGATGGGTGTGACTGCGGTTTCCTGCGCGAGGGTGAGCGAGACGCTGATGAGTGCGATGAGGAGGAGAGTAAGAAGCGCAAGGACGATTGTGGGGGATGTGTAACGTGTGATCATGAGCTTCCCTACGCGATATGGCGCGTTGATGGCCTGTGATGGGTGTCATGCTACACCCGTGCGCGGCGGAAAGACAAGATACAAAAAGCCCCCGACTGAGTCGAGGGCTTTGAGTGCGATTTCGAAACGGACGCGAATGTTAGCCTGTAGTCTCCAGATAGGCGAGGAGATCGGCCAAGTCTTGATAGCTCAACTGATCACCGAAGGTCGCCAACATGACGTTGGAGTAACCGGGGACGATGTAGGCCGCCGGATTGACGATGCTCTCGATGAGATACTGTTCGGCGGTATAACCGGCGAACTGCGATTCATTGAGGCGCTCGGTGCTGGCACGGGTGAGTGTGCCGTCGGTCATGGGGCCGGTGCCGTTTGTGGCTTGAATGTGGCAACCAGAGCAGGCCAAGGTGTTGCCGAATTGGGAGGTTTGGCCACCATGATAGAGGGCGTCACCACGCACTGGATCACCGGTAAATTCGGCCAAGTTGGCTACGATTTCCTGTACGTTGGTGCCAACTTTTTCCGGCAGAACGCCACCGGATTCCTGAAGGATGCGGATTTGTTCTTCGAGCGGCGCACCATCAACCGGTTCAAGAGCGAACTGCTGTACGGCGTAGAGATCATCGAGTGTCCATTCATCGCCCTTATCCCAGTTTATGATGTAGGCGGTGATGTCTTCGAGCTGATCCATACGGAGCGGGCCACCGGCAGTTTGTGACCAAGCGGCCATGGGCTGCGGCCAGTAGTTGACACTGACAGGACGACCATGGATGAGGGTCGTGAGAACGAAGGAGTCACGCGTGCCGACCCAACCGAGATTGGTAAGGCGGTTGAAGCGCGCCGGATCGTAACCCTTGGCGATGAGATCGGGGATCTGGGCTTCACGGTCAGCATTGAGCGTGGCTATTTCGCTGTCGATTTCAGTGATGCGGGCATCAATTTCGGCCTTGCGGGCGTCGGTGGTGGCAGCATCATTACGCTCGGTGGTAATGAGAGTCTTTTCGGTGTTGAGCGTACTAATCTGACGGGTGATTTCAGGGAAGAAATCATGACCGAAGAATTGAGGGTTGTTGAGGGCGGGGCCTTTACCGGCGAGACCACGACCATCCAAACCGTGACAACTGGTGCAGTTAGCGGCGAAGCTCATGGCACCCTGTTCGATGGAACGGGCTTCTTCCATCACCTGAAAGGCCTGCATACGCCCGCCTTCGTTGATGGCCGCCCAACCCAAGAAAACCATGATCAACACGAAGGAGACTAAGCCCACGGTGACCCGATTTTCGATCCTGCCGATTAACATTCGTTCAAACATCGCAATTCGTCCTAATGAATATGTGTAGTCACGGGTGAGGGCGACTGGTTGTGGTCGCCCTCACGCTGTAATCATTTTTAGTGCGAGAAGTATAGCGCATCTTCGTGAATGAAGACGTGGCTGGTATTGAAGCGACGGATGGGGTTGCCATCGGCATCGGTGGCGATCACCGGCTGACCGTTGGCATCGAGCACCGGCTGACCATTTTCCAACTCTACTTCATCCCAGCTAATGATGAGATCAACACGTTTGAGATTGCTCTGGTTCTGTGAGATGACGATGGCACCCCAACCGTTGACCAGATAGTCATCGTTGTGATGAATTTCTTCGGCCATGAAGTCCAGAACTTTCTTGAGTTCGGGGGCATCTGATGGCACAGAACGGAAGTTGATGCTGCTGACCTCAAGGTGCTGGCTGGAAAGGACATCCTGAATGCCTGCGCCGAGGGTGGCGGCAGTGCCACCGGGTGAAACAATCGTGCCGCTGTAGGCGAGATTGAGTTCTTCGTTGAAGGCGTTGACGATGCTGGACACATCGGCATCATCCCCCTCGCTCTGGCGAGTGGTATACATACCCGTGACCAACTGTTCGTAAGGTACGGGGAGCAACTTGCCGACATGGCTGTGGGCAGGCGGGAAGGTCAGTTCGTGCATGATTTCCGAGTCGGGCGATGTGGCGACACCGAACTTAGCCAAACCCATGTAGCTGAGGATGGTGACGAAGGAAATCAGGCCGAGGAAGAAGCTGATGGCAAAACGGCGGTGCGCATAGCGACGGCTGGGCGTGACATCGAGGTACGGCCAGACGGCGAGCAAACCGAGGATAAGACCGGGGAAGATGATGCCCCAGAAAACTTTATCACCGAGCTTGAGCGCGCCTTGAATCCAGAGGAAGTACCACGGCGCAGTCGTACCGAGCGGAGTGACCTGCGGGTCGGCGTGATGTTCCAGCGGCGCGTCGTAGAACCAGATGCAGAGGACGGTCAGCACGAGGGTGGTGACGGCAATCCACATGATTTCGCTGGTGAGGACGTCAGGAATGAAGTAGACGCGTTTATCCAGCGGGACACGCTTGGCGGTGTCTTCGCCAATATTTTCTTTCTTGGGGGGCAGGCTGTGCCCGTGAACGATGACCTTGTAATAATGGACACCGGTGAAGACGAAGAGCAGCGCGGGAAGTGCCAGCACGTGGAGCAGGTAGAAACGGAGCAAACCGTTGGCAGCAATATCCGGACCACCACGAACGAGCAGGTTGAGGTTATCACCGACGATCTGAGGGGGTGTGGCTTCGATCATGGAGGCACCGATGGTGACCGCCCAGAGCGCCAACTGATCCCACGGGAGGAGATAACCGCTGAAGCTGAGGAAACCGGTGATGGCGAGGAGAATCAAACCGGTGAACCACGTAAATTGACGCGGCTTTTTATAGGAACCGGTAAAGTAGGTTCTCACCATATGGAGAGAGACGATCAGAACCATCGCTTCGGCACCGAGACGATGGAGATCGCGCACGAACTGACCCATGGGCACATTGCTGAGGATGTTCAGCATGTTGGCATAGGCGACTTCGGGCGAAGGGGTGTACCAGACCATCAAGAGAATACCGGTGATGGTTTCGAAGAAGACGAGATAGGTTGACAGCCAGCCCAGACGGAAGGTCGGGTATAGCCCGGTCATATCCGCATGGAAATAGCTGGGGCGCATGTGCAGCCAGAAACCATCGGCATGGGGCTGCAAGCGGGGGTTGGGCTTACGGCTGGCCGGTTCACCGCGAATTGCTTCGCGGAGGTCGGCGATATTCATACCAGCCGTTAAGCGTTCCACCGATTCATCGACGAGTTCGAAGACAGCCTTCTTGAGGCCTTTCTCTTTGACGTCATCCAAGAATGATGGGAATGGCAGTACGGACATTTGACACTCCTCGTTCGGGTAGTCCTACGCAAACGGTAACTATAAAGCTTAGACCTGACCGTTGCGGCGGATGCGCGCCCCGGTATTGATTTCAACACGAGCGATCTTCTTGCCATTCAGGGGAATGGGATCACCGTCGTCATTGGTATCGGCAGTGGTACCATCTTCAAAAATGACGCGGGTTTTGAAACGGTCGAGGCTGCGCGGTGCAGGGCCTTCGATGTAGCGACCATTGAGTTGAAACTTCGAACCGTGGCAAGGGCATTCGAAGCGGTTATTGGTATCAACCCATTTGGGGAGACAGCCGAGATGGGTGCAGACGCCGTAGAGGGCGACAAAGCCTTCGTCGGCAGGGAGAGAGAGCCAGAAGCGACCGGCCGGGATGTTGCGGGGGGCAGCACCTGCTTCGGGGATGTCTTTGGCGTCATAGGTGAAGGTACCACCGAATTCGCCGGCTTTGAAGCGGGGGAGCGAAAACCAGATGAGACCAGCGGTGGCTTGCCCCAGAATCAGGGCAATGGACGCACCCCAAATGTAGTATAAAAATTCACGCCGGGTAGGGGCGTTGACTTCAACTGCCTGCGCCTGAACCGGTTTTTCAACCGAGGCTTTGGTTACACTCGCTGTAGCCATCTAAGAGCACTCCTAACAAGAACTGCAAACTGAAAAGATAGTTTATCTCAAATCATCTCAATTCAGCAAAAAAGCACATCTCAGTAACCGAAAATGTGTGTAATGCTGGTAAGGGATTATGTGCTATATGGTGTGGGGCTGCACCATGTCTGTAAAATATATCACAATCACGGGGTGAAGTCAAAAAAGATTCATGTGCAAAATGGATTATAAAGATAGGTTCAAGTTGCCTATAACGGAGGGGCGGAGGATAATCAAGCAGGGCTGGCGTATGTAAGGGAGAGGCAATCGCAATGGCGATATTTGAACTGCGCTGCAACCGATTCACATGGATCAATATTATTTCGCCGACGCGAGCCGATATCGAGCATTTAAGCGAACTTCACCGCGATATACATCCTTTGCATCTGGAAGATTTGGTCAGCCACACGGAACGCCCGAAGTTTGATGAAGAGGACACGTATTTGTTCATCGTGATGCACTTCCCGGTGTGGGATTCGGTGAGCCGGATTTCGCGGGCGAGCGAGGTGGAGTTCATCCTCGGACGGAACTATCTGGTGACGGTGCATGATGGGCGGTTGAAGCCGCTGGTACGGTTGTTCGCGCGGTGCGAACTGTACGAGTCGGAACGGGATCTGGTGTTCGGGAAAGGGGCGAACGACGCTTTTTACAGCATTCTTGACCAGTTAGTGGATTATGTTTTCCCGATGCTGCGGAAGGTGGACGCGAATATTCATCAGATCGAGGATACGATCTTCGACGCGGACGCGCGCGAGGTGATTCGGGATATTGCGGAAGCGCGGCGGGATGTGATCGCGCTGCGGCGGATGATCCGGCATCAAGTGCCGATTGTGGAGGCGCTGGAACGGACGGAGCATCATGTAATTCGGGAGGAATTGGAGGCGTACTTCGGCGATATTGTTGACCATTTGAACGCGGCGCGGGACATTATCGACGAGAATTATGAGGTGATCAGCGGGCTGGCGGAGACGGCGGATACGTTGTTGAGCCACCGGATTAATGAGGTGATGCGGGTGCTGACGGTGATTTCGGTGATTCTGCTGCCGCTGACGTTGATCTCTGGCATCTACGGGATGAATATCGATTTGCCCTTGAACGAACATCCTGATGCTTTTATATTTGTCACTTCCCTGATGATAGCAGTTGTTGTGATGATGCTCGTCTATTTCCGGCGGCGAAAGTGGATTTGATGCAGTGGCCCTTTCCTCCTGCGACTTATATTGAACATGATTCTGATTTCCAGAAACTCGTTAAGAAACTCCGCCAAGAACCTCTGATTGCCATTGATACTGAATCGAACAGCCTCCACGCTTACCGTGAACGGGTGTGCCTTGTGCAGCTTTCGACGCGGAAGGCGGATTACATTGTTGATCCACTGCGGGTGGCGAATTTGCATCTGCTGGGGGATTTGTTGGCTGACCCGGCGATTGAGAAGGTGTTCCACGCGGCTGAGTATGACTTGATGTGCTTGAAGCGGGATTATGACTTCACGATCACGAACATGTTCGACACGATGATCGCGGCGCGAATCAGCGGGGTGAAGGCGGTGGGGCTGAACCGGCTGCTGGCGGATTACTGCGGGGTGCAGATGGATAAGAGTCATCAGCGCGATGATTGGGGGCAGCGACCGCTTTCGGAAGAAGGTTTGCTGTACGCGCAGATGGATACACACTATCTGCCGGAGCTGCGGGATAAGATGCTGGTGGTGTTGAAGGAGAACGGGCGGCTGGAAGAGGCGCGCGAGATGTTTGTGGAAGGGTGTCAAGTGCCTGCGGCGCAGGTGGCGAGTTTTGACCCGAACGCTTATTGGCGGATGGGGATTCCGGCGGATTTGAACCGGCGACAGATGGGGGTTTTGCGCGAATTGGTGCTGATGCGGGAGCAGTTGGCGGAGGAGCGGGACTGCCCGCCGTTCAAAGTGTTCACGGACAAGATGCTGATCGCGATTGCTGAGGCTTCGCCGACGCACACGAATGAACTGGCGAAGATTCATGCGCTGCCGACCTCGCTGGCGAAGCGATACGGGCGGCAGGTGGTGAGCGCGGTGGAGAAGGGACGGCGCGGACCGCTGCCACGCCCACCGAGACGCCCGCCGGATGTTGACCCGGTGGTGGCGGAGCGATTCACGGCGCTGCGGGATTGGCGACGGGTGCGGGCGGAAGAACGCGGCGTGGAATCCGACATCATTCTGTCACGCGATGCGCTGTGGGGATTGGCGATTAAAGCGCCGAACTCGCTGGACGAGATGCAGGATATACGCGGGTTAGGACCGTGGCGATTGGCGGCATACGGGCATGAAATTCTGGATGTGATGCGCCGGTTTGACGCGGGCGAATGAGCGCGCGCGAATAAGTTGTTCGCTGGCATCACAGCCCTGTGATGCAATCCGTTACAGCCCATGTGAGCTTTCTTTTAGAGCATATTTGCGTTACCTTTCCTCTTATAATCTGTTTATTGGGGAAAAGGATTTATCATGCAAATTACCTTTTACGGTGCTGCACAAACGGTTACCGGCTCCCAACACATGATTGAAGTAAACGGATTGCGGCTGCTGTTGGATTGTGGGCTGTACCAAGGCAAACGCGCCGAGGCGAATGAGCGCAACCGCCACCTGCCATTTGACGCGAGCAAGGTGGATGTGATGGTTTTGTCACATGCGCATACCGATCATGCCGGTAATATCCCGAATCTGGTCAAAAGCGGCTTTAAGGGCGATGTGATTTGCACCCACGCGACACGCGATTTGTGTTCGGTGATGCTGCTGGACAGCGGGCACATTCAGGAACGGGATGTGGAGTTTGTGAACAAGCGGCGTAAGAAACGGGGCGAACCGCCAGTTGAGCCGATTTATACACAAGCGGACGCTGCTGCAAGCCTCGACTCGTTCAGTTCGCAGGGATATAACCGACCGCATACTATTGCGCCGGGAATCACACTGACCTTTTTGGACGCAGGACATATGCTGGGGAGCGCATCGGTGGTGCTGGATATTGAGGATCGATCCATCGGCAAAGATGTGCGAGTGGTCTTCAGCGGGGATGTGGGACGTAAAGGTATTCCGATCATCCGCGATCCACAACCGGCTGAATCGGCAGATATTTTGATCATGGAAAGCACGTATGGTGACCGGCTGCACGAGCCTTATCCGGACGCGGAAAAGGAACTGGAGCGGATCATCAACACGACTTACCGGCGCGGCGGCAAGATCATCGTACCGGCGTTTGCTGTGGGGCGGACGCAGCAATTGGTCTATACGCTAAACCAACTGGCAAGCAAGGGCGATATTCCCCGACTGCCGATTTATGTGGACAGCCCGCTGGCAGTGAATACGACGGATGTGTTCCGGTCACACCCGGAATGTTACGACAGCGAGACACAAGAGTTCATTATGCAGATGAATGGCAAGCGCGATCCATTCGGCTTCGAGCATTTGTATTACACGCGCTCGGTGGAAGACAGCAAGCAGCTCAACTTCCTGCTGGAACCGGCGATCATCATTAGCGCTAGCGGGATGGCCGAAACGGGACGCATCCTGCATCACCTGAAAAATAATATTGAAGACCGCAGGACGACGGTGTTGATCGTGGGTTGGCAGGCACCGGATACGCTGGGGCGGCGGCTGGTGGACGGCGAGAAGATTGTGAGCATCTTTGGTGACAAGTATCATGTGGCTGCCCAAGTTGAAGTTTTGAACGGGTTCAGCGGACATGCTGACCGTGATGAATTGTTGGGTTGGGTCGAGCCGATGAAACGTAAGCCGCGCCGCACCTTTCTGGTACACGGGGAATTGTCGGCGGCGAACGCGCTGGCGAGCAGCTTGCGGGAGCGCTTCGGGCTGCAAGTGGAAATTCCGGCGTGGAAGCAATCGTATGAAGTGCGGGGCGCGGCAGGATATGAACAGCCGGGTTTGGGGCTGCGGCTGAACGACTGAGCGCAGCGCAATGGTATCGAGGTTGATATGAGCGAGAATGTATTTGAAGCAGAGTGGCGAGCCTGTTTGGAAGCGCATTATGTGTACGTCGTGCGCAACCATGATACGGTGACCGAGCCTTCACTGACGCTGGTGATGAAGAATGCCCATTTCACGGATGCTGAATTGGCCGAACTGCGGGTGCGGGCGACGATGCATGTTGATGATGTCGGGGCGGATTTTGTGCCTGATCTGGATGTGCTGGAGGCAGAGGTCGGACACGCTCTGGAAGTGATGCCTGAGGCGAATGAAGCCGGTGAGCCTCGTATTTTCGCGGTTGGCGCTGATGTAACTGCTGAGGCGGATATTGCTCACGAGGATGAAGCTGCCGCGAGTGACGATGAAGATGCGGCTGAAGCTGATGAGACGGACGCGACTGCGGATGAACACGATGATCCGGATAGGCCGCAACAGCTCAGCCTGTTTTGAGGTGGCGAGGTGAAACGCATTCGGCGAATTGTCTTACTGGTATCGCTGGTCGTGGTCATTGGCGCGGTCATCCTGCTGTTGAATTTCACTGCTCCAAACCCCACCGGACGACGCTATTCCAGCCACGTTCCGTTGTCTACAGGGCAGGCAAACGCACAGGACATCGGTAACGATGGTGAACGTATCCTGGCGATGGATCTAGGCATACCGAATAATAATGCCAGTGATCAGCGTCAGTGTCTGTGTCAAGGTGACCGGCTTATACGCGATTGTAATGTGTGTTTGCCCGTAGCGAATTTAAGCACTGCTTACCGGATACCCGATTTCATTACGGCGGACTATATTGCCGAGTCTAAGAATGTGCGCGGACTGCTGTATGATGGACGCGAGGTCGACCAGATTGCAGACTACGCGACTGCGGCTCGACTGCTGAAGCGTCCGCTGTGGTTATATGTGCGTGTGAATACGCTGGTCGCTCCGGAATTCCGGCAGGTGGTTGAAGCGACGGGCGGTGGTGTTGTTCCATATTTTACGGTTGATAGTTATGTTGATCCGATTGACCAGATCATGTTTCCAACCGCTGCGGTTTCGGGTGGTATTTTGGTGGTGATGATATGGCTTGAATTGGGAGGATGGCGGCGGATTGCAAAGGGTGTGATGGTTCGACCCGTTCCGGGAAAATCACCGACATCACCCCAAGCCGCTGGAACGAAAGGCGCAAGAATCGATGCTGCCGAAGATTTTCTTCAGCAGGCGCGATCTCGATTGCAGGCCAAGATTGATCGTGATGATGAGTGGAATGATTTGTGATGGATGATGCGTATTTTATGCGGATGGCGCTGGATGAGGCGTTGAAGGCGCTGGAACGCGGGGATGTGCCGATTGGGGCGGTGGCGGTGCGGGACGGGGTAGTGATCGGGCGGGGGTATAACGCCCGTGAACGTGACCAAGATCCGACGGCACACGCCGAGGTCATCGCACTGCGGGAGGCGGCGCAGGTAGTGGGACACTGGCGGTTGGAAGGGGTGACGCTGTACTGCACACTGGAACCCTGTGCGATGTGCGCGGGGGCGATGGTGCTGGCGCGGCTGCCGAGGTTGGTATACGCGACAACTGATCCGAAAGCTGGCGCGGGCGGCAGTGTGATGAATATCGTGCAGCATCCACAGTTGAATCATCGGGTTGAGGTGGAGGCCGGATTGATGGCGGAAGAAGCCGCGCATTACATCCGGTCATTTTTCGCGGCGCTGCGGGCAGACGGGCAGCGGCATTGAAGGGATGGGCAGACGGAAGCCTGCCCATTTGAAGCCTGTCGTTTGGATTAACGGCGACCGCGAATGGCACGTCCGACGACGATGATGATGGCCGCGCCGACAATGGAGATGACGAGGTTGAGGATGACCCGCTCGATACCGGTAGACGCGCCGGGGCCGATGCCAACCAAGCCAGCGACAAAACCACCGACCACTGAACCGATCAGGCCAAGCACGATGTCGTTAATGAGCGGCGAGTCTTTCGACCCGGTCAACTGACGGGCGAGCGCGCCAGCGACAGCTCCGACGATGAGCCAACCGACGCAAATGATGGGATTAAGGGTCAAGAATTCCATACTTGTGCACCTCCCGTGTAAATATATTTGCTGCGACTATATCCCTTGTTAGGTGAGTCGTCAAAAAAGGCATTTTCAAACCTGATGCTTTCCCGTATAATTCGGGGAATTGGAGAGGTGCCGGAGTGGTTGAACGGGCTCGTCTCGAAAATGAGAATAGCCGCAAGGCTATCGAGGGTTCGAATCCCTCCCTCTCCGCAGAACCAAAAAGACCAGCTCATTACGAGCTGGCCTTTTTATTGCTTAGGGGGGAAGCATTAACACGACTCGCGTACGATCAGCTCGCTATAAACGATGCTCTTGAAGGGAAGCGTTTCGCTGCCCTCAATTAGCCGATGGAGTTTACGCAGGGCGAGTACACCGATTTCGTATTTGGGAATATGAACGGTTGTCAGCGGCGGGCGAGTGTAACCGCTTTCCATCGTATTATCGATGCTGCCGATTGCAATATCTCCGGGTATGTTCAAACCTGCTTCGCGAATGGCTTCCATGGCACCAAAGGCGGTTTTGTCGCTTATGGCAATGACGGCAGTGGGGTGATCGGGCTGCGCAAGAATTTCCTTCATCTGCACATAGCCTTTGAGGGGATGGCCTGATACGGGTTCCGGCATCCATGCGGCGGGAGGGAGTAAGTTGGCCTCGGCCATCGCCGCTAAGCAACCTCGTAGACGATCCACCAAGCTGCTATATTTGGTTGGGCCTTTTAAGATGGCAATTTTCCGATGCCCTTGATCGAGCATATAGCGTGCTATTTTGTAGCCCGCCATAAAATTATCTCCTAATACTGAAGGGAAGGTCTGACCTTCGATATAGCTCTCGATCAAGACAACCGGTATGTTGGGCGTTTTCAGTTGAATGACTGTTTCCGGTAGGATATCGCCATCATTGGCGACAACGAAACCGGATAAATTCTCTGAGAAGCCCATTTTGAGCAAATCCAAATCCTGCGTGTTGCGATCAAATGTCGACAGAAGAACGTAGTAACCCAAGCGTTTGGCTTCTGCTTGAAACCCGCGAATAATATCGCCATAGAATACGTCACTGATGGCTGGAATTGAAGATTGCTCTATAAGCAGGCCAACTGATTCACCTCTTGAATTGTTGTTTTCCAGCTTAACTGTATATGACAGCTTTTGAATAGCGGTACGGACTTTTTCAACAGTGTCAAGCGGGATACCGGGTTTGTTATGGACAACCATCCAAACTGTTGTTGCTGAAACGTCGGCTGCCTGAGCAACATCCCGCATAGTTGGTTTCGATTTAGCCAATAGATCGCTCCTCAATAGATTGCTTTTTATTTACTAAACAAATGATTTCTGTTTAGTTTACATCTATTTGACATGGTCAATCAAGTAATGTATATTTGGTGTCAAATGATGCATTTATTTTATTAGATGACCTAATTATGTGTTTTTCTATCTACTTTAGCCAAATTTGTCTTCGTGACAATAACCACCACATCAGCTTTGTTTATTAAACAGGGTTGGTGTGTTTTTATTTACTATTGTACTTAAATTATTCTGGAACTGACTAAATATGAATTACATCAAAGTTGATCTTGATCGTCAATTAGGTTCCATTCACCCTCACATTTTTGGTGGTTTCGCCGAGCATCTTGGCCGCTGTTTTTATGGCGGCATTTACGAACCGGGATCAGCACTGGCTGATGAACATGGATTTCGTAAGGATGTTCTGGAAGCGCTGTCCCGTTTGCAGATGCCCATTGTACGTTATCCGGGCGGCAACTTCGTATCCGGTTATCGTTGGATGGATGGTATCGGGCCTGTGGAGGCACGACCAGCCCGCCCTGAATTGGCATGGGAGACCATCGAGACCAATCATTTCGGCACAAATGAATTTATCCAGTTTTGCCGCAAAATCAAGACAGAACCTTATTTTGTGGTGAACTGCGGCGACGGGGATATGCGCGAGGCACGGGATTGGGTTGAGTATTGCAACAGCAGCCAAGAAACGGCTTTGGTAAAGCTGCGGCGCCAGCATGGCTTTGATGCTCCTCATAATGTTAAGTATTGGGGAATCGGCAATGAGGTCGATGGCGAGTGGCAAATTGGTTACAAAACTCCGGAGGAGTATGCACGCGCATACAAGGAATTCGCTAAGGTTATGCGCTGGGTCGATCCTTCGATTAAATTGTTGGCCTCAGCCGTTTCCAACTGGAGCGCGGAGTTTGTCGAACGCACGCAACTGTTGTTGGATCAGGCCTCTGATTTCATTGATTACCTTGCGATTCATTGGTATGTGGGTAATCCGGAGAACGACTTCGCTAACTATATGACCGTCTCCGAATTTTTTGACGAGCGGATCGGCGTGGCTGAGGGAATGCTGAAGGCAATGAAGGTTCAGCGCAACATTCAGCGACCGATTTCTATAGCGGTTGATGAATGGAATGTCTGGTATCGGGCACGCGGGGAGACCTTAGCAGAGCGAAATAACCTCGAAGAAGTATATAACTTAGAGGATGCGCTGGTGGTTGCGATGCATTTTAATGCATTCATCCGCCATTGTCAGACCGTGAAGATGGCGAATATAGCCCAGATTGTGAATGTGATCGCCCCCATTTTTACGAGTCCTGATGGATTATTCCTCCAAACCATTTTCTACCCGTTTGAACTTTACAGCCGTACTTGCGGGAACATTGCCCTCGATCCGTTTTGGAAAGGGGATACGTTTTCGGCAGGCAAGCATACCGCGCTCCGAACACTTGACGTATCAGCATCTCTTGATGAAGCCAAAAAATCAGTTGTGATTTTTGTCGTTAATCGCAGCCAAACAGATGCACTTGAGACAACTATTTCCCTAGATAGTGGGTTTTTTGCCGGGAAAGTCCAAGCCCATGTGATCAATGGGTCCGACATTAAAGCCACGAACTCGTTTAATCAACCGAACCAAGTTGGAGTCAAGACCGCGGTTTTGACCGCAGAAAGGAGTCGATTGAATTATACATTTGAGCCTCATTCGGTAACGGCACTTGAATGCCAAATCGACTAAAAACATTTTCATATTGGAGGACGAAATGAATAAACGTATATCACTTTTGCTACTCATTGCCATCTTACTCGGCAGCCTCGGAGTTAGTGCCGTATCTGCTCAAGATGCGACTGACTTATCCCTGTGGGTATTTGTGGATCGTCATGGTCTCTTCATGCAGAACCAAGCAGCGCGTTGGAATGAAGTGAATCCAGATCGTCCGATCAATCTTACTTACGAACAAATTGACTACACCCAGATGCACGATAACCTGCTGGCATCGCTGCTGGTTGGTATGGGTGCTCCGGATCTCGCTGATATTGAAATCAGCAAATTCGCTACCTTCACTAAGGGTGATATTCAGCTGATTGAGTTAGATGACGCAATTGAACCCTACCGTGGGGACATCATTGAGACTCGTTTGGCTCCATATGTTGCTAACGGTCACAATTATGGTATCGATTATCATCTGGGATCGTTTGTCATGTATTACAACACTGGCATCCTGAGCGCAGCCGGTGTGGATGTCGACAGCATCCGTACATGGGATGACTATATCGAGGCCGGTAAGAAGGTCACGCAGGATACCAATGGTGATGGTACGCCGGATGTTTACATGGCGAGTGTCGAAACCTCTGGTGTGATGACCGCTCGCGGCATTATGCTGATGATGGGCGGCGGCGCTTACGACGCTGAAGGTAACTTGATCCTCAACAGCGAAGCCAATGTTAAGGCGCTCCAGTTTGTACAGGATCTGGTTCATGTTCATGGTATCGCCCGTCCGACTTCCGGTGGCGAACACCACTCACCCGATCACTTCCTCGATCTGGTAGAGGGACGCATTGCTTCTTTGTGGATGCCGCAATGGTACATGACCCGTTTCCCGGACAACATGAGCAGCCAGTTGGCCGCTGTAGAAGTTATTCGCCCGATGCCGATTTTTGAAGAGGGTGGATATACGACGACAATGGGCGGCGGCACCGGAACGGCCATTACAAACCAGATCGATCCCTCGAAGATTGAACTGGCTAAGGAATTCCTTGCATTCGCCAAGCTAACCTATGAAGCGAACGTCGCGCTGTGGACGGATCTGGGCTTCGACCCGATGCGGGTGGATGTCTATGACGACCCTGCACTGCTCATCACCATGGATGATTTCAGTGGCGAAGTGCCATTCGAGTACATCAAGGCCGGGTTGGCTAATGTTGCTCCTGAATACACCGGTCCGTACTATCCTGAAATCGCGACGATCATGCAGACGACGATGATGTATGAGCTGATCGAAAACAAGAAGTCTCCGCAGGAAGTTTTGGATGCAGCCATTGCTGAACTTCAGGCCATGGGCGCTGACGTCGGCGGCTAGTCTGACTTTCTTAATCTGGAAGCAGGCATCTTCATAAGATGCCTGCTTTTCCTCTATCGCCTTCCATTGATACACAAGCGTCAGAGGTAAAATTAAATTGTTAAGTTCAATCGCTGCGATACTAAACCATAAAAAAGTTGTTCCTGTTGTCTTCTTAACACCCTTTATGGTTGTTTTCCTTATCTTTAAGGTCTACCCGGTCATTCTGGCTGTTATTATGAGCTTTCAGAATTTTCAGGGTGTTCAAAGCCAAGAATGGGTTGGACTGACAAACTACCAGAATGTTTTTAATCTGGTACGGTTTAATCAAGCTTTAGCTAACACAACCATCTATACAATCGGGACACTCCTCATTCTGATACCGCTGCCGCTCGTCTTAGCGGTACTGCTCGATTCAGGACGTGTTGTCCAAAGTACGGTGTTTCGAACCCTGATTTTCCTGCCTGCGCTAACCTCATTGGTGGTGGCGGGAACGGTTTTCCGTTTGATTCTCGCTGAAGATGGTTTTCTCAACTTGTTCTTAACCTCACTATTTGGCGTCCAACCTTTGCGCTGGCTTGAGGTCTCTGATCTGGCGCTGCCGTCTTTGATTCTGGTTGCTACATGGCGCTGGACTGGCATCAATATTTTGTATTTTAATTCCGGGTTGGTAAACATTTCGAAGGATCTGTATGAAGCCGCCGTTATCGATGGCGCGAGTGCGTTTCAGATGTTCTGGCGGATCACGCTGCCGCTGCTCCGACCAACGACGTTATTCGTTGTTGTACTGAGTATTATTGGTGGTTATCAAGTGTTTGTGGAGCCTTTTATCCTCTATACAGGAGGCGGGGGACCGGGCGATGGTGGGCTGACAATGGCACTGCTGATCTATCGTACCGCGTTTACCTCATTTAACTTTGGCACAGCCGCTGCAATGGGTGTGATCCTTGCTGCGATTATTTTCGTTTTCTCGTTAATCCAATTCCGCTACTTCGGCGTGTTTAGCAAGGAGGACTAAGTTCAATGGCTGAACAAGCTTCTGATCTCATTCAACACCGGACTATATCACGCCCTAGGAATCGTTTTAATGTCTCTAAGATATTGCTTACGCTCTTTTTTATCTTATTGACGATCGGGTTTTTGTTCCCGCTCTATTGGATGGTGATTAGCTCACTGCGTCCTGATGGGCGCATTTTTGTAGATGCTTTTGAGCTGTTTCCATCTATCCTTTCGCTTGACAGCTACAATAATCTATTCGCGCAAGAGCCTTTCGGGCGCTGGATTATTAACTCGATCGTTCAGACAGCCGGCTTCGCCATTACGGCGCTCATTCTCTGTACGACCGGGGGTTATGCACTCGCGAAATTCAAGTTCCGGGGACGTAACTTGTTGTTCGTATTGATTCTCGTCTCGCAAATGATCCCCTTCCACTTGTTGATTGTGTCATTGTTTTTGATGGTCATCCAACTCGGATTGGTGGAGACGTATTTCGGCGCGATTATTCCGATAGCGGCATCACCGATTGGGATCTTCTTCGTCCGACAGTATATGCTGTCGATAGATGATGAGATGTTGAACGCGGCACGAGTTGACGGGGCAAATGAGTATCAAATTTTCTTTTCGGTCGTTTTGCCGAATGCCCGCCCCGCGATTGCCACCCTGTTTATTCTATTCTCGCTGGAGTATTGGAATAACCTTCTGTGGCCGTTGATTGTGTTCCGGCAGGCGGAGAATATGCCGCTGGCGGTTGGCATCTCGCGGTTGATCAACCAGTACCGGCAGTCTTATGATTTGGTCATGGCTGGCTCAACTTTAGCAACTATACCGATTATTATCCTGTTCCTGTTCCTGCGCCGGCAGGTGATGGAAGGGTTAGCCGCAACCGGTACGGGGTTGAAATAGGGTTGTATCAGGTGATGAACTTGTTCATCAAGGGCAGATTGCTAAAAATGGGCGATATACTGATCGCCCATTTTTTATGCCCGCCTCTATAGAAATATTTGGAAGACCTGTTCCATGATACCCGGAATAAAATGCCCTGCGTCCGGTATGCGATGAAATTGACAATTGGGAATGTTCTGCGCCAAGAATTCCCCCTCTTTAATCGAAACTGCTGTATCTTGTTCGCCATGCCAGATTTGGACATCGGCGGTGATCTCCGCCAGCGGGAATACCCATGGAAGGGAGTAGAGCAGCATCAGTTCCTGAATGAGACCCTCTGTGCCATTCCGCAGGGTCTCTTCATAACCCTTCAAGAGCCAATCTTTTATGAACGAGGACTGAATTGAATCCACTCCCTCATTGGGTAGATTGACGATGATGCTTTCGACTAGGGCTTCTGGATTGCTGTGGAATTGATTGGCAATGTCGTTGGCAAAAGTTACAGCGTCAGCTAATGTGGGGGTGTCGTCGGGTTCTCCGAAGGCGTTATAGGGCGCTTTGCTGGATATGATCGCGACTCGGGTCAACCGGTCAGGGATTTTGTAGGCGCAGGCCGCTGCATAAGGGCCACCGGCGGAAGGACCGATGATGCCTACTTTGGGGATGTTGAGGTGGTCGATTAAAGCAGTAACGTCATCCGGCCAATCGAGCAGCGTGCGATCCGGTTGAAAATCCGACCAGCCATAACCGGGGCGTTCAGGATTAATGAGGCGAATACCTGAACGAGCGGCAGCCTCAATTTCAGGTACGGGCAGGAAGCGGGAGCCGGGTCTGCCATGAAATAACAGAACAGGCACGCCATCCGAATTTCCATATTCAGCGTAACTGAGGCGCCGGTTATCTTTCAGTCGTATGGTTGTGGCATCCATCTGAATTGACCCTCATTACCTAAGTATTCGACTGTTCAGGAACTTGCTCACATTTGAATTCTATATAATTTTCATCAAACATGAAATTAAATATGGGCGACTCTAGCCTGCCAAGATGGATTGACCGGCTGTGGCGACGGCATCGAGCAGGATGTCGAGATCGGCTTCGGTGGTACGGAAGTTGACGATGCAGGCGCGGAGGACGAGCTGCCCCGCGAGTTCGGTGGTGGTGAGGAAGGCTTGGCCTGAACGTTGGACAATTTCAGCGAGCTGCCGGTTAAGTTGATCGACATCAGCGACGCCCGCAGGGGTATAACGGAAGCAAGTGACGCTGAGCGGGCCAGCAGCGACCAACTCGAAGTCGGGGCGGGATCGCACACGGGCTTGAAGGATGCGAGCCAACTCGATATCACGGCTGATTAGCTGGCGGTAGCCCTCGACGCCGATTTGCTGGAGCACCATCCACAACTTGAGGGCTTTGAAACCGCGCGTTTGTTGGATGCTGAATTCACTGAACCATGGCAAGGCGCGGTCATCACGAAGGTAGGATGGGACGAGGCTGAAGGTGTCGCGCATGGCTGCTGCGTCGCGCACGAATGCGCAGCCACATTCGACCGGCATGTAGAGCCATTTGTGCGGGTCGATGGCGAGGCTGTCGGCGCGTTCTATGCCGCGATAGTGTTCGGCCAGCCCATCCCCCAGAATGCCGACTCCACCGTAGGCGCCGTCCACATGAAACCAGAGATTTTCAGCCGCGCAGAGGTCAGCGATGTCGGTGAGAGGGTCGATGGCTCCGGTGTTGACAGTGCCGGCGCTGGCGGCGACACAAACCGGGTTGAGACCAGCGGCACGATCAGCGGCGATTTGTGCGCGCAGGGCGGCGAGATCCATGCGATAGTCAGCATCGACCGGGATTTTATGCAGGTTTTGATGCCCGAAGCCGAGCGCTTCGAGCGCTTTTTGAATGCAACCATGTCCCTGTGTGGAGGTGTAGACGATCAGGGGAGCTGCGTGGGTTTGGAAGCCGGTGGCGCGATCTTGCCCGCCCGATTTGACATGGCGCATGACGGCGAGGGCGATGAGATTGGCAACACTGCCGCCGCTGGCGAAGACTCCGCCGGAATCAGCGGGATAGGTCATGATGGCTTTGAGCCAGTTGAGGACGGCGTGTTCAATGTAGGTGGCGGCGTGATCTCCTCCGGCGACGCTGGGGTTCATGCCGGCGGCGAGGAGTTCCGCTAGCACAGCAAGGGGGGCGGGCGGAGAATTTACCCACGCGAAGAAGCGCGGGCTGGCGTTCCCCATGGGATATGGGAGAACCTTGGTGGCGAAATTTTCCAGCAACTGCGTAGGTTCCGTGCCGGTTTCGGGCAGCGGTTGGTGTAGGAATTGGTCACGCAGCGGGTCAGGGACGGGTTGGCGGGTGGGTAGGTCACGGATGTTGGCCAGTTGATCGGCGAGGATGTCGATGGCGCGGTAACCAAGCTGACGAAATGCTTCGGGGGAAAGGTCGATCATAGCGGGTTTCCTGAAGATATGCTTTTTGGCAGTATACGGAAGTTGCGGTATCTGGTATAGATACATATAGGTATGTGATGTCAGACTGCGAACGCAGCAACCATCAAGCAGGATCATCCGGGCTGCCGGTGGGCAGTCGTAAATGTGAAGGACGCGAGGGATGGATAACCCAAAGTTAGAAGCACAACGTCGTGAGAAAGATCAGTTCTTCAAGAGCCATCCGCAGTCACCATTGATGCCTCAGCAACAAGAACGTTTTAACGGGCTGCGTTATTATGACTATAATCCGCAGTTGGATTTGACCGTGACGGCGGATCCCTTCAGCGACGGTGAGTTTGTCATGATTCAGACGACTACCGGCGACATCCGGCAGTATAAACGGTACGGTGAATTCCGGTTTGAGGTGGAGGGAACGGAAGCGCGGCTGACGATTTATGAGGCGGATTACGGGTTCTTCCTGCCGTTTGTGGATGCAGGGGCGGGGACGGAGACGTATCCGGCAGGGCGTTACCTAGAGCCGGAGTATCTGGGTAACAACCGGTTTCATGTGGACTTCAACCACGCTTACAGCCCATACTGTGCCTATAATGAAGGTTGGAGCTGCCCGATTACCCCGGCAGAGAACCGATTGAAGGTTGCGATTCGGGCGGGGGAAATGATGCCGGTTGGGGATTGGGTGGAAGGCGGGGATTGACCGTTTGGTTTCGGATAGATGAAGCGCCGATGTTGCTGTGACACCGGCGCTTTTTTGTTGGCGTGAGGCGAAGATTGAGCAAAGAAAATGTCATCCAACCCAAGGAGGATTTCAGACCCTCATAATTGGGGATGCAGATTTGTCAGATCGTGCCAT
Organism: Anaerolineae bacterium; assembly: GCA_017303775.1. Classification (GTDB taxonomy): domain Bacteria; phylum Chloroflexota; class Anaerolineae; order Aggregatilineales; family Phototrophicaceae; genus CFX2. The sequence goes on from JAFLCH010000022.1 coordinate 26,351, forward strand.
AATATACATAAAGCTGTTGGGTAAGTCTGGAAAATGCCAATGGAATGGATATTTCTCATTGTTATGGCGGTGGGGTTGATCTACCTGCTGATGATGATTCTGGGCGTGGCCGGAAATAACCCCGATTTTGATGTGGACAGCGCGCTGAAGTGGGCGCATGTGGATGGGCTGTTCGGCTCCGGCGGGTTGGATGGGGAAGCCAGCGGCTTGGGCTGCGGGGTGATTGCCGCGTTCCTCGCCGGATTCGGGGCAGTCGGGCTGACGGGAACGGCGGCGGGCTGGAATCCGGTGCTTTTGCTGGTGGCAGCGGTGGTTTTCGGCTGGCTGCTGGGGCGCGGGGTTACAGGATTGTTGAAGTTTGTGTATGCCCAGCAGGGGACGGATATTTTCGATGAGCAGCGCTTGATCGGGGTTGAGGGGCGGGTGACGATAGACAGCCCCGCCGGTAAGATGGGCGAGGCGATGATCGAGCTGGGTGAAATTCGCAAATATGCGATTATGGAAGTTAGTGGAATGGCACTCCACCGTGGCGACACGGTTGAAGTTCGAGCAGTTGAAGGCCGGGTTTTGCGCGTCAAAAAGAAGCGAGAAGGGGAATAAGGCATGGATATACTGGCAACGTTGAGTATTCCTATCGTCATCGTGGTGGTGATTGTGGCATTGGGCGTGTTTGTCGCCAGCCATTATCACCGCGTACCACCGAATGAAGTGATGGTGGTCTATGGACGGGGTAAGCCGCGTTTGATTACCAGCGGGGGTGTGTTCGTCATTCCGGTGCTGGAGTCGTTTAAGAAACTTGATGTCACGATTATGACGATTAAGACTGAAAAAGACGAGGTTTATACCGTCAGCGGTGTGCCGATTCAGTTGGATTGGGTGGCACAGGTGCAAATTGACGGGACGGAAGAGGCACTGCGCACGGCAGCCCGCGCGTTTTTGGATAAGAGCCGGGATGAAGTGCGGCGGGTGATCGAAGAAACGTTGAGCGCAAATTTCCGGGCGATTGTGGGGCAGATGAGCGTGGAAGCCATTCACCGCGACCGTGATGATTTCGTGCAGCGGGTGCAGGAATTGGCTTCGGACGATGTGGCGGCGATGGGTGTGCGCGTGATTTCGATGGGTATCGAGGAAATCACGGATAACGAAGGCTACTTGCAGGCGATGGCTGCGCCGCAGATCGCAGCGGTCAAGCGTGATGCTACGATTGCGGAAGCTGAAGCCAGCCGTGAAGCCCGCGTGAAAGCGGCGAATGCACTGCGTGAAGCGGAACAGGCCGAATTGGACGCCCAGCGCGAGACGCTGGCTCAGCGCGAAGCCTTCCGACTGCGCGAGGTCGAGGTGCAGAAGCGCGTCGATATTGAAAAGGCGATGGCCGACCAAGAGATTCAGCAAAAACGGGCGCTGGCTGTGGAACAACAGCAGGAAGCCGAAGTGCTGGTTCCGGCACGCGCTACCCGTGAAGCGGTGGAGATTGAGGCGGAGGCGCAGCGGCGTAAGCTGACGATCACCGCGCAGGCCGAAGCGGCAGCCGTGCGCGAACGGGCAACCGCTGACGCCGAGGCAACCGAGCGACGCGGGCAGGCTGAAGCGGCGGCGCTGCAAGCGGCGAAACTGGCCGAAGCGGAAGGTTTGAAGGCGAACCTGCTGGCCGAGGCGGAAGGCCGCCGTGAATTGGCGGCTGCGAGCGCGGCGGAAGACGCGATCAACCTGCGGCAGTTCTTGATCGAGCAGGTGATGGACGCGGATGTCGCCAAGGTGGAAGCGGTGGCGAGCGCGCTGGCCGGGTTGGGCAACAATGTTCGCATCGTGCAGTTCGGCGGGAACGGCAACGGGAATGGAAGCGGCAGCGGTAACACCTTCATGGATATGCTGATGAATATTCCGGAAGTGGCGGAAGTGTTCCGCACCAAGGTGGAAACGCTGAGCGGCGAGGACTTCAACGTGACGCTGATGCGGATGGCGCAGATGTTTGAGAGCCTGCGACATCTTGAGAGCGGGATGCGTTCCACGAGCAGCAGCACCGAGGCGGATGCACCCTCTGCACCGACGGAGACGCCGAGCGAATAAAGCTACAACCTCTCTAGAGCATGACAAGCGTGAGCCGGAATAGGACTCACGCTTGTTTTTTGCCTGTTTGAAGCCGGATCAGTTGACGAGATAACCACCGTCGACGGGCATGATGATGCCGGTGATCATGTCGGCTTTGTCGCTGAGGAGGTAGGCGACGGCCTGCGCGACATGGACAGGATAGCCGAAGCGACCGAGCGGGATGCGGGCTTTCATGGGGTCACCTTTAACCGGATCACCCCAGACTTTTTCGCCCATGGGGGTGAGGATGACGGTGGGATTGATGCTGTTGACGCGGATCTGGTGCGGGCCGAGTTCCAGCGCCATGACGCGGGTGAGGTGGTCGAGGCCGGCCTTCGACGCGCCATAGGCGGCATGGTTGGGAAGGGCGGCGACTCCGGCCTGGCTGGAGATGTTGACGATGGAGCCGCCTTTGCCACGGGCGACCATGCCACGAGCGATGACTTGAGAGACGATGAAGGCGGCGCGCAGGTTAACGGCGAGGGTTTCATCCCAGCCTTCGACCGAGGTCTCAAGGAAGGGTTCGATGATGGCGATGCCGGCATTGTTGACGAGCAGGTCGATGGGGCCGGCGTCGAGGGCGGCCTGTTGGGCGGCGGCAGCGCTGCCGAGTTCGGCGAGGAGGGTGGTGCAGCCGGTTTCCGCGCGCAGGCTGTCGAGATCGGCTTGGGTGCGGCTGACGGCGACGACCTCCGCGCCACAATCGACGAGGACTTTGACGATTTCGCGACCGATACCTTTGCCCGCGCCGGTGACGAGCGCCCTTTTGCCATCAAAACGAATTTCCATCATTATTGCTCCATCCTTCGTCAGTTTTTCGGCCTATTGTGCCGGATTTCGAGAGGCTGTGCCAATGGGCTGAGTGTTTTCCGGACGGGTGGGCGTTATAATCCGCGCATAAATGTTTTACTTATTGACTACGACGAGGATGAAGCAAGATGAGCGCGAAAATAGTGGTTGTTGGCAGCTTTAATATGGATTTGACGGCTTATATGGAGCGGATGCCGCGACCGGGCGAGACGGTGAGCGGGCGGCGCTTCGTGACGGGGCCGGGGGGCAAAGGCTCGAACCAAGCGGTAGCAGCGGCGCGGTTGGGCGCAGAGGTCACGTTTGTGGGACGGGTGGGGCAGGATGTGTTCGCCGAGTCGGCGCTGAACTTTTGGAAGCAGGAAGGGATCAACACGGATTATGTGGTGCGCGACCCGAACAACGCGACGGGTGTCGCGCCGATCTGGGTGGATGACAAGGGCGAGAACAGCATCGTGGTGGTGCTGGGTTCTAATCTGGCGATGACGCAGGGGGATGTTGACCGCGCGGCGGAGGTGATCGCACAGGCGGACGCGGTGATCGTGCAGTTGGAGATCAATTACGACATTGTGGAGTACGCGATGCAGGTGGCGAAGGCCAAGGGCGTGCGCACGATTTTGAATCCGGCTCCGGCGGGCAAGCTGAACGCGCAGGCGGTGGCGCTGGCGGATTATTTGACGCCCAACGAGACCGAACTGGAAGTGTTGAGCGGGATGGCGGGGACGGATTACGAAGCGGCGGCACGGTCGCTGCTGACGCGGGAGGGACAGACGGCGGTGGTGACGCTGGGTTCGCAGGGGGCGATGTGGGTGAACCCGAACGGTAAGGCGATCATCCCACCATTCAAGGTGGAGGTGGTGGATACGACGGGGGCGGGCGACGCTTTTAACGGCGGGTTCGCGGTGGCGCTGGGCGAGGGGAAGCCGCTGGAAGAAGCGATCCGCTTCGGGAACGCGGTGGCCGGTTTGAGCGTGACGAAGCCGGGAACGGCACCGAGTATGCCGACGCGCGCGGCTGTGGAGGCGCTGCTGGCACGCGGATAAGGGGTTGGCGGCGGC
>JAFLCH010000220.1 GCA_017303775.1 Anaerolineae bacterium
ACCGTCTGGTTCGCCACCAGCACCGAGGTTTCCTCGCCCACCCGCTGGATGATGCTGCCGCGATGAATCGTACACACCGACGGCGTAATCGTCAGCAGCGTCCCCGGACTCATCTCCGTATCCACCCCGTTCAGCTTCACATTCACCGCCAGATTCCCCGGCGTCTGGATAGTCAGCATCGGCTCGGCCTCGTAGCAGTTGATCCGCCCCGCCCGTGGCAGGAAGTAGAAGGACTGGAATGCGCTCTGTTCTTCACTATCCACCGCCACCTCGTTCGTCAGCCGTGCATCGCCCATCAGCAGGAACAGCACCGCCTGCCCCGGCAGTGTCTCCGGCACATTCGCCTGCACATTCAGCGCCGCCACGCCGAAGCTCCGCGCCGTCACATCCAGCGGCTGCGGGCTGATCTCGCGCAAATCGTCCAGCAGCGCCCGATCCCCCGGCAGCGTGAAGAATCCCGCTGGCGGCGGCTGCACCACCGTCACGCTCTCCACCGTATTCGCCCCATAACAGGCCGAATTCCGATCCAGCGGATTACACACATCACTGACCGCCGTCAGCGCCTCCTGCACAATCAACGGGCAGTCATCGTCCTGCGCCTGCACGACGACCACGCTCAAGATCAGCAGCAGTATGGTGATACTCACGATCTTCCACATCGCTCGACCTCCCTGTTTACAGAATCATTCGGGTAAGTTGTGTCTCCCTTCATCATACTGAGAATTGGAAAATCTGCTTCAACAAACAGCCCACCCGACCATTGCGGTGGGTAGGCTGTACCTCATTCAGCGTGCAATCAGGCAAATGCCGGCGCTAATCCTTCTCCCGTTCCCTGCGCAGCCGCTCCGTCATAATCTTCATCACCTCAATCGCGAAGAACGGAGTCTCTTCCACCATGAACGTGAAGCGCTGCTGGTCGATCCCTACCAACTTCACATCCGTTCGTGCCGTGGCCGTCGCGCTCCGCGTCTTGTGGTCGATCAGCGCCATCTCACCGATCAACCCGCCGGGGCCAACCGTTTCAATCGTCTGCCCCCGGTGGCTGATCTCGACCTCACCTTCCACCACCACATACATCACATCCCCGGTTTCATCTTCCGTAAAGATGATCTGCCCCGCCGGAAACGTGATCTGATCCTTGACGTACTTAAACAAATTCAGAATTGCCATATCTTCTCACCTTTTGCTGTAAGTCTGCTGGCAGTCTATACCCTGTTCTGTTTGAGGGGCTGTTAAACCTGCGTTAACCGGCATTAACAGCACATCAAGATTCATTAACACCCCGCCTTTTTCATTCCCCTGCTTGACTCTGCTCGCGCTCTTTCCTATACTTCCCACTATGGAAACATTCAACCGCTCACGAATGCTCGGCATGATGCGTAACCAACGTCAGGACAGACGCCGGAGACTGCCGCACGCCGCGTGAACGGGCTTGTAATCAGGTACATCGAACCGTCTGTCCCACAGGTGACAGGCGGTTTTTATTTTGAACAACCGTAGGAAAGCGAAAATGTTGACCGAACCATTCATCGGCACACTGGTCGAGCGCATCTTGGAGGACACCACCTTCACAGGTGTGCGCGAAGACCACATCCGGTCGATCGGCCTCACCGGCAGTCATGCTCGTGGTACGGCCACGCCCTTCAGCGATGTCGATCTGCACATCTACATCACCCATTCCGCCGCCGCCAGCATCACCTACCAGTTGCAGCGCGATGGAGATTATCTGCTCAGCCTCAGCTTCATGACCATCGAATCACGTTACGACGAACTCACTACCCCGCAGGCCGCCATTTATGTCGTCCCCGGCCTGCGCCAGACTCACATCATCTACGACACCCCCGGCGCGGACGGTCAGCCGGCGCTGGAAACACTCGTGCAGGCCGCCCACCGTTTTCACTGGGAACCCCTCCAACCTGCCGCCAATGCCTACGCCAGCCAGCAGCTCTGGGGATTTGCCGAAGAAGTGCATAAAGTATTAGGAGGTTTCTTGCGTCATGACGAATCAACCATCCTTTACGGAACCTACGGCCTCGTACTGGGTCTCTCGAATGTGTTAGCCGTCCAGCGCGGCCTCCTCATCGAATCAGAAAATACCGCCTTCCCCCAGATCATGACCGCCCTCGGTTGGGACTCGCCGTGGTCGCAGCACTTCCGCGCCGCTGCCGGTTACCAACCCCTCACCATCCAACAGCGTGGCCGTGCCGGACTGCGGCTCTACCGTGAGACGGTCAGCCAATTACAGGCTATAATAGAGCCTCGTCATCAAGCCGTCATTCACGGCGCGCTGAACATCATTGACCCATTCACTGCGGCGGATCATGACCCGCTCAGTTTTGATCTTGCATCACCTATCGACGAAGGACGATTAACCAACCATGACTGAACCGAAATTCATCCATGTCTCTGTGGCTTGGCCTTATGCCAACGGAGATCTGCACGTCGGCCATCTGGCCGGCGCGTACCTCCCCGCCGACATCTTCGCCCGCTACCACCGCCTCAAAGGAAATCACGTCCTCATGGTTTCCGGCTCGGATAGCCACGGCACGCCCATTTCGGTCGAAGCCGACAAGCGCGGCATTCCGGCGCGGCAGGTCTTTGAACACTATCACGAGCGCTTCCTGCTCACCCAGCAGAAGATCGGCATCAGCTACGATCTCTTCACCCACACCGACACCGAAAGCCACCACAAAATCGCGCAGGATTTCTTCCTCTGGCTGCTGGAAAAAGGTTACCTCTACAAAGAAACCCAGCAGTTGATGTACAGCGAGCAGGAAAAACGCTTCCTGCCGGATCGCTACGTCGAAGGCGAATGCTACATCTGCCATTTCGCCAACGCCCGCGGTGACCAGTGCGACAACTGCGGCAGCCTGCTCGACGCCACCAAACTCATCAACCCCCGCAACAAAGGCAATCCGGCGGATAAGCTCATCGTGCGCCAGAGCGAACACTTCTTCCTCGACCTCGGTCGCTGGGAACCGGAACTGCTCGACTACCTCAAGCAGCACGAGGATCACTGGCGTCCCAACGTCGTGCGCTTCAGCCAGAACTTCGTGGCCGACGGCTTGCAAGGCCGCCCCATCACCCGCGACATCGACTGGGGCATCGACGTGCCGCTCCCCGGTTGGGAAGACAAAAAGCTCTACGTCTGGTTCGAGGCCGTCATGGGTTACTTCACCGCCAGCGTCGAATGGGCGCGCAACATCGGCCAGCCCGACGCATGGAAGCAGTGGTGGTACAACCCGCAGGCCGAAATCTACAACTTCATCGGCAAGGACAACATCCCCTTCCACACCATCATCTGGCAGGCCGAACTGCTCGGCGTGGATGGCATCTACAACAGCGAATCCGACAGCATCGGCCAGCGTGTCGAAGCCCCCCTCCAGCTTCCCTACGATGTCCCCGCCAACGAGTTCATGAACATCGAAGGCGACAAGTTCTCCAAGAGCCGCAACTGGGCCATCTGGCTGCCGGATATTCTGGATCGTTACCAGCCGGACGCCATCCGCTACTACACCGCCGCCACCTTCCCCGAAAGTGCCGACTCCGACTTCAATTGGGACGGCTTCCTCAACCGCGTCAACAGTGAACTGCTGGCCGCGTGGGGCAACCTTGCCAACCGCATGCTCAGCTTCAGCTTCAAACGTTTCGAAGGCCGCGTCCCAACCATCAACCTCGACGATCTCACCGCCGAAGATCGCGCCATCCTCGAAAAATCCGAGGCCGCCTTCGACAGCATCGGCCAGCTTCTCGAAGCCGTCAAACTCAAAGAAGCCCTCACGCAGGCCATGACCCTCGTGCGTGACAGCAACGCCTATCTGGATCGCCGCGCGCCGTGGAAGACCATCAAGGAAACGCCTGCCGATGCCGCCCTCGCCGTCTACACCGTCCTGCGCGTCATCGACAACCTCAAGGTCATCCTCTCGCCCTTCCTGCCCTTCACCTCGCAGAAGGTTCACGAATTCCTCGGCTATGACGGCCAGTTGTTCGGCGAGCAGAAAATTGTCGAATATCAGGAATCCACCCGTCCCCACAAAGGACTCATCTACGATGCCAGCGCCGCCATTGGCCGCTGGGAAAAGAGCAGCCTCCAGCCGGGGCAAGCCCTGCGTGAACCCGCCCCGCTCATCGTCAAGCTCGATCCGGAAATCGTCGACAAAGAGCGCGCCTTCCTCGGTGCCCCCCGCGACGAAAGACCGATCATCGTCTAACGTACACCCCGCGCCCCAACAAAAAACGAGATGGCTGATGTCCATCTCGTTTTGAATTACCACACTGAACGCTTCTAAAAAATCTCGCTCACCATAACCCGCCGTCCGCCCAGCAGCGGCGAGTCAAAACTATCCTCGGCTCCATACACCCCCATCAACCGGAAGGCATCGCCCTCCCGCACATACACCTCGATGAGTTGGTAAATAGGGTCAACCAACCAGTATTCGCGCGTCCCATACTGCTGGTACAGCCGGAACTTCTCGCGCTTATCATAACGTGCCGTCCCCGGTGACAGAATTTCAATCGCCAGATCAGGCACACCAAGATAATATTTCCCCTCCACCAGCACACAGGTCGTATCAGCCGCCAGCCAGAAAACATCCGGTTGCAGCACTGTCCCGTCATTCACATGAAAATCAACCGGAGCGAACAACGCCAGTCCGTCAGGCATCACCCGCGTCACCAATCCATACAGCTTACCTGCTGTGATCTGATGAATGATTTCAGGCGCGGGACTCACCGGCTCATTCGCTCCTGTTCCAAAAGGATAAACCACCTCGCCGTCAATCAATTCAATGCGCACGCTGCTTTCCGGCAGTGCTAGGAAATCCAGCGCGCGCATTCGCGTACCGGGGGCAGGTAGTGCAGCCGCTTGCTTGTTCATCACCATCGGCTTAACCTCATCACCTTCACCCCTCCATGATGTCACAATTCAAGACGCGCTGCAATGCCCCTCACGGCACATAAAATTCAATCACGCTCGTCTCATCAATGCACTGCGTGTCCAATTCCGCCGTCGCATCAGCCAGAAACGCCAGCATCAACTGCTTGGCGCACGCACCCGACTCGGTATCCGCCGCTGTGATGCCATGCCCCGCCGATGGGAACGCCATCAACTGCCCGTTCGACAGCCCTTCCAGCGCGCTCTCTGCCGATGAAATCGGGGTGATCGGGTCGAATGCCCCCGCGAACAGCAGCGTCGGCACATCGCTCACCACCCGTTCGCCTTCAATCGGGTCAGCCGTCTCCACGCCCCATATCTCGCAGTTCTGCACATTGCTGTAAATGCCGTCCACCAGATACGTGTTCACCGGCGCAGGCGCGCTTTCCGCCAGCGGTATCGCGCTCTCGGCGTCATGAAGCTGGTACTCTTCCTGACAATCCACCGAGAACGCCATCCCCTCGGCGTCATCAATCTGCCCCACCTCGTCCATATACGCCAGCACCTCATCGCTCTCAGCCACCGGCATCGCACTGCCCGATTCGCCGCCTGTCTCAACTGGCAGCGCGTTGTTCGAGACGATGTCATACCCCTCGGCGTAATCATTCACATCTTGCGCGTGTGCCAGCAGATCAATCCCATACGGCAGGAACGGCAGCGCCTCCGTGTCGTACAGTGTCGTGAACAGCGCCTCATAAACCGTCCGCCCATCCAGCGTCAGCTCATCTTCCGCCACACCCACCGTCACCGGATTTTCGTCCAGTGCCTCCAGCATCGCGTAGAAATCATCCTCCAGCGTCGGGTACGCCTCGCTGCACACACTGTCCGCCGCGCACGAGTCAAACAACGTGTTCAGCGCCCCTAGCACGGCCTCCGTCTGCACCTCGTAATCATCCGTCTCCGGCGGATACACCGAATCCAGCACCGCGCTCTCCACAATCTCCGGGAAGTCTCGCAGCACCGTCAGCCCCAGCTTCGTCCCGTAGGAAATCCCCCACAGCTTCACCTGCTCATACCCCAGCGCCAGCACCAGATCATTCACATCCGCCGCGCTGGTCGCCGTGCTGTACATCTGCAAGTCGATGCCCTCGTCTTGCAGCCGGTCACGGCACGCCGCCGGATCATCCCCGCCGTCCTCGCCTTCCAATTCCGGGCAGTTCAAACTCGGAACCGAAAAACCTGTCCCGCGTTGATCAAACAGAATCAGCGTGTAATCTTCCGTCACCGGATGCGTCAGGAAGCTGTCCGTCCCGAACAGCGCGCTCCCCCCCGGCCCACCTTCCAGATACACCACCGCCGGCGCGTCAGGGTCGCCGTTCGCCGCGCTGATGATCGCCACCGCCAATTCAATCGTAGCGCCGTCCGCCAAGCTGCGGTCTTCCGGCACCACCAGATACCCGCACGTCACCCGTTCCATAGCCGGGAACGGGCACTCCCATTCCTCAAACCCCAGACTCACCTCATCCTGCGCCGCCAGCGGGTGCAGCACACCCACCAGCATCGCCAGCACCAACCACAACAACCGGGTACGACCTCGCTGCAACAATGACATAAAAATGCTCCTTAAGTCAGGTAATAAATAATCGCTGCTCATCTCTAACCTTACACCAGAATGTGAACGACAACCGGTAAGGCCGGTCACTTTGCGCCCATCCCACCTTCCGTCTACAATTCCCTGCAACCTCATCATCATAAGGATCGCGCCATGTTCCCCATCCCGCACTTCGACTCGCTTGACCGCGCCCACCTCAGCAGCGCCTTCCCGCGCATCGAGGAAATCGCCCGCCAATTCGCCGCTCAAGTACACGCCCCCGGCCTTGCCTATGGCGTCGTCGTCGAAGGTCAGCTCATCACATCCGGCGCAGCAGGCCTGCAAAACATCGCCCACCCCACACCCGCCAGCCCCACCAGCGTCTTTCGCATCGCCTCCATGTCCAAGAGCTTCACCGCCATGGCCATCGTCAAACTGCGCGATGACGGTCAGATCCAGCTCGACCAGCCCGCCCAACACTACGTCCCCGAACTCAGCGCCCTCCGCTACCCCACCCGTGACTCCGCCCCCATCACCGTCCGCCACCTGCTCACCATGGGCGCAGGCTTCCCGCAGGACGACCCGTGGGCGGATCGTCAGCTCGGCCTGCCTGAACCGGATTTCACCGCGCTGCTCGGCGAGGGCATCTCCTTCTCCAACCCGCCCGGTTGGAAGTACGAATACTCCAACTACGGCTATGCCATCTTAGGCCGCATCATCAC
>JAFLCH010000221.1:0-4548 GCA_017303775.1 Anaerolineae bacterium
TGGTCGGCTACGAATGACCAAAAACACTTCAATTCCCAATCTGGTGGTGGCGCAGCGGGTGATCGATAAGATGGCCGAAGCGGCGCGTCATTATTTGCAGGATGAAACCGGTGAGGCGATGGTGGGGCTGCTGGTGCCGAGCACGCACACCAATGGCGTCCCGACATTATATGTGCTGGATACGATAGCGCCGGATGAAAGCACAGTGGTGCGAGAGTGGGCGACGTTCCAGCAGGGGGATGAGCGGCAGGATGAGCTGATCTGGTGGCTGCAAGAGAACTGGCGGGTGTGCCGGCAGAAGAAGAAGGATTTGCAGGGCCATCCCCTACCCGCCAAGTGGGATGTGCCGGTGCGGTATCTGGGGGATTGGCACAAGCAGCCGGGATTCATGATTCAGCCGAGCGGCGGTGACTTGATGACGGCGCGACATTGGATCGACGACAGCGAGAACGGGATGAGCTTTTTGCTAGCGCCGATTGTGACGCTGGGGCATCCATCGGCTGAGGCGACTGATAGCCCGATGACAAATTACCTCGCGATCTCGCAGGGCGATGATACATGTATGCGGGTTGACTTCTGGTACATTGACAAACAAGTGAATGATTTTGTGCCAATCAGCCCGGCGATTTACCCGGATGATCAACTGCCGGCGCTGGCGGCGTATCCGTGGCATCTGGTGAATGAAGAGCGATTCCGGGCGGAGAGCGAGCTGTTGGAAAAGGATGGCTTGTTCACCACGCTGGTGCTGTGGGACGCGGGACACGCGCCACCGCTGGATGTGTGCTTTTTGACGGCACGGATGGGGGCGGATCAGGTGTTACTGCTGGTGACGCCGTGGGATTACCCGAAGGCCGCACCCAAGGCACGGATCGCGCCGTTCCGAGGGATTGAGCCAGACGAGGACATCTACGAGGTGTTCGAGGAATTATGGGAACACTCGAAGCCGGTGGCTGATCCGGCGGGGTGGACATGGTCGGAAGGGCGACATCTGATTGATTATATTTTCGCGCTGGAAGACGCAAACGGCATCAAGCGACCGACGACGGGCGCAAAGCCAGCGCAGGCTGAGGTTGAGCCAGAGGATAAGACATGAATTGGGATCGGGTAGAACGGCTCATCGGCAGCGATAATCTGCAACGGCTGCACGATAAGCGTGTGGCGATTATCGGGTTGGGTTCGGGCGGCGGATTCGTGGCGCTGAGCCTCGCGATGAGCGGTGTGGGGAAGTTCGTGCTGGTGGACGATGATACGTTGGAGAGCAAGAACATCGTGAGGCATGTGGCCGACAGCCGATATGTGGGGCGGCCTAAAGCGGAGGTGGTGGCGGAATTGATCCGGCAGCGCAACCCTCACGCTGATGTTGAAGTGCTGGTGGGACGGTTGGAACAACATTTAGAGGTGCTGGAGCGGGTTGATCTGGTGATTTCCGGCGTGGACGGCGAAGGGCCGAAATATACGCTCAACCAAGCGTGCTTACAACACGGACTGACGGCAGTTTACGCAGGCGTTTATGAACGGGGCGAAGGCGGCGATGTGGTGGTGATACGCCCGTATAACGGCCCGTGTTATGCGTGTTGGGCAGCAGAACTGCGGGAAGGTTTGGCTGTATCCAACGTAGACGGCGAAGCAGAACTCGATTATGGTATGATTGGGCCAGAAGGAACGCTGGAAGCTGAGCCGGGATTATGGCTGCATGTGACACGAATCGCTTCGGCGCAAGCGGATATAGCGCTGAATGAACTGTTGATGGGCAGCAGCGCGTATAAGGAAATGCCCGCTAACACTGTGATTATGGCGAACACGAGCATGGAGATTCTGGCAGGGCAGATCAGCCAACCTTATACGGCGGTGTGGGTGGATATCGAACGCGACCCGAACTGTTTGGTGTGCGGGGACGCGCTGCGAAATGAGTTAAGCGCAGAGACGCAACCCGAACTTTCGCTGGATGATTTGATGCATTCCACCGGCATCACGCTGGAAGAAAATGCAGAGGAGCAGGAATAACGTGAGTGACCAAAATAATATCCCTGTGGACAGCAATGCTGATAACCCGGTTAACACTCCGGCGAACGAAGCTCCGGTGAATAACACACCGCCGACCGTGCCGGAAAGCAAGACAACGACAGCCGACGACCCACGAATGGAGGAGCGGTTGGAGCGATTGGGAGGCGAACCTGCCCCGGCGATTACGCCAGAAGAATTTGCGCGCTTGCAGAAGGCCGGCCAAGTGCATATTGACGCACGCGGACGGGTACGAACGGCACGACGGAGTGACGCAGAGGCGGGAGTCTCGTTACGAAAACGACGGGCATGGTATGGTAGAACTTAATCACAGCGCGGACAGCTACCGCAAAGCACTGGTTGCTACATTAAAACAGCAAGAAGGTCTGCTCGACAATGCGTTGGAGGAGGCCTTTTTAGCTATTCCCCGGCATCTATTTCTGCCGGAAGTTCCGCTGGATGTGGCGTACAGCGATGACGCGATTCCGATCAAGCGGGATAACGATGGATCGGTGTTGAGTTCGTCCAGCCAGCCGAGCATGATGGCGTTGATGCTACGGCAACTACGGCTGCGAGAAGGCGATAATGTGCTGGAGATCGGCGCGGGGACGGGCTATAACGCGGCGATTATGCAGCAGCTTGTGGGCGAAGAAGGAACCGTCACCTCGATTGAATTGGATAACCAACTGGCGCAGCGGGCGGAGAAGAACCTGCAAAGCGTGCGGTTGGGGGCGGTGGTGAAGATTGTGAGCGCGGATGGCGCGCTGGGGTATGCGCCGCGCGCGTCGTATGACCGGATTATCGCGACGGCGGCGCTGTGGGATGTGCCGACGGCGTGGGAGAAGCAGTTGAAACCGGACGGCATACTGGTCGCGCCGATCTGGCTGGAGAGTATGCAGGTGAGCGCGGCGTTCGTGGTGCAGCCGGATGGAACGCTTTACAGCCGGACGAACATTCCGTGCGGGTTCATTCCGCTGCGGGGGATGGCAGCGGGGCCGAACAGCATACGACGGGTGAGCGGGTCGACACTGGTGCTGTCGTCTAACCATGTAAAACGGTTGGACAGCGCGGCACTGCACCTGTTACTTTCGGACGACGCGGAAACAACTACGATGGATATTGCACTGAGCTTCAGCGAAATCTGGCGGGGATTCCTGCCCTACCTGACGTTGAATACGCCGCGCGATTATGTGTTCGCCCTGTACAGCGTGGGCGAGAACCAACGGGATTATGGTTTGGAGGATTCGGGGTTCGCGCTGATTACGCGGGGGAGCGCGTGCTTCGTGAAGTATCAGGGCAGCGGTGAGGTACGGTTGTTCGGGAGCGCGGACGCATTTTTGGCGCTGCGGGATGTGCTGGCGGAGTGGGAACGCGCTAAGCGACCCTCGGCAGACCGGCTGCGGGTGCAACTGCTGGCGCACAACAGCGGCGAGACGACTGAACGCCCGAACGCGACGATTTATACGCGACAGTATCATGATGTTCATGTGTGGATGGACATCTGAGGGTTGGCATTTCTCGATTGATCCTCGTTTTAGACATTTGAGAACATGATTACACTGGCCATTTTGACGGAAGCGCTGCATCTGAGCGAATTTGACGCGGTGAGCGCCCAGCTACGGATGTCTCCGTTGAGAGAACGGATGCGCCCGAAGGAGGGGCAAGCTCCGCGACAGGCGGGTGTGCTGGTGCTGGCGTATCCGGAGGCGGACGGGCTGCATGTGGTGCTGACGCGGCGGACGGAGCATTTGCGGGCGCACAGCGGGCAGATCAGCTTCCCCGGCGGGCGACGAAACCCGGATGATGTTGACTTCGCGGCGACGGCGCTGCGGGAGACATGGGAAGAACTGGGCGTGGGGCACGAGGGGGTGACGGTGATCGGGGCGCTGAACACGCTGTTCGTGCCGCCGAGCAATTACGAAGTCCATCCTACGGTGGGAACGATGACGGCGCGCCCGATGTTCAACCCCAACCATGACGAGGTGGCCGAAGTGCTTTCACTGCCGCTGCATCACCTGATTGATGACCAACATAAGGCGAGCGAAGAACGCGAATTCAACGGTGTGCGGGTAGCTGTTCCGTATTACCGAGTGGCGGGGCACAAGGTGTGGGGGGCGACGGCGATCATGCTGAGCGAGTTGGAGCAGCGGCTGCGGACGGTGATGGGATAAGGCAGCGCGAGACAGTTATCAGTTACAAGTGACAAGTTATCAGTGGGAAACGCCTACTGAGGCGAAGACCAGACCCTTGCTAGAGGGTTTTGCAGCAGCAGCGGCAGCGGCGTGATGAGGTTTGTCGTCGTCGTCGTCGTCGTCGCCGACAAAGAAGGCGGCACCCCCTCCCGTTCACTTCGTTCACGTGCCTCCCCCAAAGCATTAGGGGAGGCAAAATACAGGGGAGGACGGCGCAGACATGGCCGGAACCTCGTCCAGAACCTCACCCCCACGCTCGTTAAGTCACTCGCAGACTCCGTTCACGTGCATTCGCTTCGCTCACAGCGCACAAGGCGCTGCACGCCAAGGCGAGGGGCAAAGACGGGATGCCCGA
>JAFLCH010000221.1:4648-7181 GCA_017303775.1 Anaerolineae bacterium
CTAACCATTTTGAGGGGAAAAGATTGTTAAGACGGTTGGTGAATGGTTGGTAAATGGTTTGGCGGGTTTGAAAAATTAAACTTTGATGCTAGTAAGACAGCTTAAGGTTTGGAAAGACGTGTGCAACGCGGCGGGGCAAGTATGCTATAGTTCGTGCAAGTGCGTGCATGAGGGAACGGAACCTGATTGAAGCGTGTGACGCGGCGGCGGGTGATGTGATTAACGGATAAATGGAAAATGATGATGCGTAAACTAACGATTGTGATGCTGGTCGTGGTGATGGCGGTGATGGGCGGGCGAGCGCTGGCACAAAGCCCAAACCAGAGCGTGCCGATTGTGGTGGGGGTGGATGTTTACGAACGGGCAACGGCGGCCAGCCAGGCGGCGGATTATGAGCAGGCGCTGGTGGAGTGGAGCCTGTTTATTTACTTGAATCCAACGTTCAGCGAGGGGTATTACCAGCGGGCGCGGACGTATACGCTGCTGGAAAACTTTCCGGCGGCGATCCCTGATTTGACGCAGGCGCTGGAGCTACCGTCGCCTTCGACCGAGTACACGGTTGAGGTGCTGAATATCCGGGCAGCGGTTTACATGGAACTGCAAGAGATGGAAGCGGCGCTGGCGGATTACAACCGAGCGATTGAACTCGACCCTGATTCACCGAACGCCTACTTCCGGCGCGGGCAGTATTTGATGGGACAGGGGGAATTGGAAGCGGCGCTGGCGGATATGAACGAGGTGGTGCGGACTGCGCCGGACTTCCCTGACACGTATTACCTGCGGGGTGTGCTGAACGGGGCGCTGAATAATCTTGACGCGGCGGTGAAAGACTTCAGCCGACGGATTGAACTGGCACCGAATGATGGGGCGACGTTCGCGGAACGGTCAAACATTTATGTGCGGCAGGAGAAGTATGAAGAGGCGCTGCTGGATTTGAATAAGGCGCTGGAGCTGACGCCGAGCGATATAGGTTTGTATTTACGGCGGGGCATGGTGCTGAACGAGATGGGACGGCGGGCTGAGGCGGCGGCGGATTATTTTGAATGGATGCGCAACCAGACGAGCGATGTGGACGACAGCATTGTGCTGCGACCCGGCGAGTCGCAGGTGGTGGAGATGGAAACGGGGAAGCTGTACGCGATGGCCTTTGATGGGCAGATGGGGCAAGTGGTGACGGTGAGCGCGACGGCGCGCGAAAGCCAACCGAGCGACCCGCTGCTGGTGCTGACGGACAGCGAGATTACACCGTTGGCGGCGGATGATGATGGGGGCGGCAATCTTGACGCGCGGATCAGCAAGTATATTTTGCCGGCGAACGGGATTTACTTCGTGGCGCTGGGGTATGCTGGCGGCGGGTCTAACGGGCCAGTGCGGGTACTGTTGGAGGTTTCTGATCCGTAAAGGGTCAGGCGGGTACATTCTGGCACGAATGCCCTCTTCCCGAACAGCGGGGGGTGGGGTATGATGAGCGGCAGTAGAAGTCGTTCAGGTCAATTCAGGGGGCGATTGTGGAAAATGTGATTTCGTCGGTCAATCTGGCGCTGTTCATTCCGGCGGCGCTGGCGCTGGTACTGACACCGGGGCCGGTGGTACTGTATATCATCACGCGGAGTGTTGACCAAGGGCGGAAGGCGGGGATGATCTCGGTAGTGGGATCAGAAATCGGGAACTTCGCGCATGTGGTGGCGGCAGCGTTGGGACTTTCGGCGATTTTGCTGACTTCGACACTGGCGTTCGATGTGGTGAAGTATCTGGGGGCGGCGTATCTGATCTATCTGGGAATACGCAAGCTCATGACACCGGTGGAAGCGACGGACACGAACGCAACGCCGGACAGTGGGCGGCGAATCTTTTTGCAGGGGATCGCGGTGGCGGTGTTGAACCCGAAAACGGCGCTGTTCTTCTTCGCGTTTTTGCCACAGTTCGTCGATCCGAGCAAGGGGAATATCGCGCTGCAAATCCTGTTCTTGGGCGTGGTGATGGTGACACTGGCGACGCTGACGGACAGCTTTTACGCTGTGACGGCGGGCACGGTGGGACGGTGGCTGCGCGGGACGAAGGGGTGGCTGCGATTCCAGCGGTATGTGACGGGTACGGTGTACATCGGGCTGGGGCTGACGGCGGCGCTGGCCGGAGGAAACCGGAAGTAAGCCAGTCTAGAGGTGAGATGATGGGAAGCGGTTTGCCAAGGGGCAAGCCGCTTTTGATTCAGGTGGCGGCGATGCGGGATTCGAGCAGGGCGAGATAGGTAAGGGATTCGGGTGTGCCTTCGAGGGGCGCCCATGGGGCAAATTTTTTGTGGGTTTCGGCGTGGTAAGGGCCTTGAATGATCTCCAAGACAACGCAGGGGGTGACGGCAACGAAGTTGTGATAGACGCGCGGGGGAATATCCACGCCGCGCACCGACCCTGTGACTTCCATGCGGTGCATTTCGGTGATGTCGCCGGTCTCGCTGTACTCGAACATGACGGCTGTGCCGGTGAGGATGGCGATGAGTTCGACTTTATCGGGGTTTTCGTGCTTGTGGGGGGTG
>JAFLCH010000222.1 GCA_017303775.1 Anaerolineae bacterium
ATGCTGGTCAGCATATCTTCTAAAATCGTTTCGCTCTCGCGTATGATGAGCGCCTCGAACAACGCCTCTTTGCTCTTGTAGTGCAGGTAAACCGCCCCTTTGGAAATGCCTGCCGCTTCGGCAATATCGCTGACGGTGGTCTTGTCGAAGCCGTAATGCGTAATCAGCCGCGCCGCCGCATCCAGAATGCGATTCTCTCGTTCGATGTTAGGGTTGTTATCCGGCATAATCCGCCATTGTTATCCTTTCTTGACCGTTTGACCGAAAGTGTATTTTGGGTCAACAGCTTCATATTAGGCCTGTTTTGACCGTTTGTATCCCCCAGAAATTGGGGGGTCGCTCCCGTTATTTCCGGTCAAACAAACCAAAAACAAACCATTTACCTGCTCTACCTGCAAAACAGGTCACTGGGCTGATGTGGAACTAGCCGCCTCCCCGCAAAACCCTTACCATGATGTCGTCATCAATCCGCTTTTTCAGCCAATGGATAGCAACGCCCACCATGGAAACACTGATCGGCCTGCTCTTCGCTTTTTTATGGGCCTCCGGTGCCATCGCCGCTAAGGTTGGCTTCCGTGGTTCACCCCCGCTGACGATTCTGGACGCTCGCTTCTTCATCGCCGGTTCGTTGATGCTGCTGCTCAACTACGGCCTGCGCCGCAGCAGCCCCTTGCCCAAACGCTCGGATTGGAAGCACCTGACCGTCCTCGCCCTGACCAACAGCACCATCTACCTCGGCCTCAGTTGGCTGGCCTTGCAGCAAATTTCCGCCGGTGTCCTGAACTTGTTCATCGCCTGTAACCCATTTCTGGTGGCGTTGTTTTCCGGCCTGTGGCTGGGCAGAAAAGTCACCCGCCAAGAATGGCTCGGCATGCTGGTTAGCGCTGCCGGTCTGCTGCTGGCTACGCTGCCGACTCTGCTGGACAGCCAAGCCGGTCTTGGTGGCCTGATCATGGCAGCCGTCGCCATGCTGACCTATTCGCTGGGTAGTGTTTACTTCAAATGGGCTAAGGTGGAACTCCCCGGCATCATCTTGAATACGTGGCAGTTGAGCATAGGCGCTGTGCTGCTGCTCCCGTTCGCCATCATCAGCAACGGCCCGACTCTGCCGCAGGTCACGCCCGACTTGATCGCTGGCTTAGGCTGGTCGGTCATCGCGATTTCGATCCTCGCGGTCATCCTGTGGTTTCACCTGCTGAACAAAGACCCGGTACGCGCCAATATGTGGCTGTTCCTGTCGCCGGTATTCGGTTATCTACAGGCTGCGGTTGTGCTGCATGAAGGCATTCGTGTCACCGACATCCTCGGCACGCTGCTGGTGCTGCTCGGTCTGGTTGTCTCCGGCACCTTCGACCTGCGCTCACTGCTGCCCGCCCGCTCCACCGCCTGAAGCAGACTGGTACACGGCTCCGTCTTATGCTCTAATTGCTGCTGACTCAATGAAAGGCGTCATCTCTATGTCGTTACCCGCCATCGAACGTTTTGAATCCAATACCGGTGTTCGCTTCTACCGCATCCCGTCGGAAGCCTTCCCTAACTTCATTGTCTACAGTTATGTTGTGCTGAACGCCGGTGTGCCTACGCTGCTGGATACCGGCAGCGGCTACGGCAACAGCAACGAACAACTGCTGGCTGGAATCCAGTCGTTGAAAGCGGATTTCGGCGAATCGCTGGATGTGAAAGACATCCGCCGCATCCTCATCTCGCACGGACACATCGACCATTTCGGCGGTGTAGCGTTCATGGTCGAGCAAACCGGCGCACAGGTCGGAATCCACGAAATTGACCGCCGCGTTTTGACAAACTACGAAGAACGGGTCGTGGTGGCGACAAAAGATCTGCGCGTTTATCTGGAACGAGCCGGTGTGAAGCAAGAACGGTTGATCCCGCTGATGGAAATGTACGGCTTTTCCAAAAAGCACGTCAAATCGGTGATGGTAGACATCAGTCTGGACGAGGATCAACCGCTGGACGGCATGGAATTCATCCACACGCCCGGTCACTGCCCCGGCCAAGTGTGCATCCGGCTGGGCGATGTGCTGTTGAGCGCTGACCATATTCTGGCACGCACGACGCCGCATCAAGCGCCGGAAAGCATCACACGGTATACAGGTTTAGGGCATTACCTCGACGCGCTGCGGAAAATTGAACGGCTGGACGGAATCCGGCTGGCGCTCGGCGGTCATGAAGAACCGGTTGAGGATGTTTATGAACGGATCAACGGGATTCGCGCCAGCCATCAACGGAAAATTGAACGGGTGCTGGACGCCATCCGCAGCGCCGGACATCCGATCACGATCAGCGACATTTCCAAACACATGTACCCTGACCGGCACAGCTACGATGTGCTGCTGGCGCTCGAAGAAGTCGGCGCACATGTCGAGTATCTCTATGAACATGGACGCTTAGCCGTTTGCAATCTGGACGAAGTGGAACGCGAACCCAATCCGGCGCTGCTGTACGGCATCGTTTAGGTCGGTTGTTCAGCCACTTAGACCGAGTTGATGCTGGATGGTTTTCTTGAGCGTCTCCTCAAACTGCTGCATCCCCGGCGGGGTGTACTGGTAGATGATGATCCGCAAGTGGCGAACGTCAAAGGGAATATCATCCAAACTCTGAGCGATTAAGGCTGTTTTGCGTCCTAATGTGTGCGCGATACCGAGTTCATAGAAGACATTGGGATTCCGGCCAGTACAATCCACAATGCACATGTCACAGTGATAAATGGCCGACCAGACATCATCCATGATGTTATGGGTACTGAAGAAATCGTCCCCCCGCTTACAGGAGACAGCCAGTTCATCCGTAACTTTGCGAATGTGCTGGCTGTACACGGGTTTGAGGTCATCCTGAAAGGGCATGGCGACAAAAATCCGCGCCCACGCCTGACCGGCTTTGGCTAAAGGCTCACCAAATAAGGGAAACGCTTTGACGAAGGCGCCTGGCTGGCTGAACTTCTCGGTCAGGCTGATGTCGAAGAGATCCTGAACAATGGCTAAGCGGCTGGTTACAACCAGTTTTTGGGCAGCGTTGAACGCTGTACCCTCCTGCGGTTGTACCAGCCCTGCTTCAATCAGTTCCTGAATGTAACGTTCACCCGTGCGTCCGAGATACATGGCTGCTCCGGTTCGGAAAACAGCCGGCAATTGAGCGTTTTGCTCGTCTTCCCGCACCGCCCGAACCAGATCATTCAGGCTTACGGGTTGATGTTCACGAATGAACCACAACACAGCGATCTTCAACGGATCGAGCATCGCTGCTCCCCTCCTCCGCCCCACAGAAACGGGTTAGCTCAAGCTTTTGTCGACATCAATTTTACCAGCTTGCGCTGCCCGCCGGAAATGTTCGACGGTGGCTTGAATGCCTTCGGCCAGCGGCGTCCATGTCTTGATGCCCAGAATGCTTTCGATCTGAGCCGTATCGGCTACGGCGGAAACATTCAAAGGCTTGTCGTCATAGGTGATGCGCCCTTTAACATCCGGCGCGGCGGCTTCGATGGCTGCAACGACCGCATCCATGTTGGCGTTGATGCCGCCGAGATCAAAAGCTGCCGCACCTTGATAGCCGGCTGTCGCTGCTTTGATGAAAATACCAGCGACTTCATTGGCAGAGTGATAAAGCACATTGCCACCAAAGCCAATGTGGTAACTGCGCCCGACGGCTGCGGCCAGCATCGCTTTGGTCGGCAGTGATGTCATACCTTGATCGCGCCCCGGCCCGTAGACGGTGTGTGGACGGAGGCCGATGCTGCTGAGACCGTAATCCTGCCAATAAACACGTGCCATCCCTTCCTTCGCCTGTTTATGGACACCGTATAGTGAAGCGGTCTGGTAAGTGGGCGCGCCCGGAGGCCCATAGACAGCAAAAGAACTCGCGTAAGAGAAACCCTTGATTTGTTCCTGATGCCGCTTGATGGCTTCCAGCACATTGGCCATACCAATGAGATTCACCTGTGCGCCCAAGACGGGGTTGGCACGGACAAAGGGAATCTGCAAGGCGGCCAGATGGATGACATGAGTGATGCCGTTGCCCACGATGGCCTGTTCAACCGCGGCAAAATCGGTCACATCACCGGTGATGTAATTGATTCTGGCTAGCGCCGCGTCATCCAACAGAAGTTCCAAACGGTGGCGACTGCCTCCCAAATCATATGTCCATACGGTTTGACCGGCATCTAGCAAGCGCTTGACAGTCCATGCTCCAATGCAGCCCAATGCCCCGGTCACTAAATAACGTTCACCTGTCATGCTAAAACAATCCTTTTATATCGAAACTCTTCACATTAATCGATCAATGCAAACGGAAATTCCAACCCGGCATCAGCGGCCAACCCACGAAGGCTCTCCACGACATCGGATGGCAAGGTCATGCCACGTTCAAGTACAGCCGCGCGCTTCTTCCATTCGATTTCTCCGGGGAGGTAGATCTGGTCGATGCCGCGCGCTCTGGGTGAACCATGGATGTAATCGATGAGGGCGTTCATGCGCTCTTTGAAGGTATCGGCGGGCATCATCGCACCGGCATCAATGACAATGAAAGTTTGCCCCTGATTCACCGGCACAGACGAATCGTCATAGGGAATCCAACTGGCCTGCTCTTTGCCGATGGAAGCCCCCGTGAGCACACCGCACAACACTTCGACCAACACGGCAAAGCCATAACCTTTATGACCGGCCATCGGCATGAGAGCGCCCGCTTCGGGGAAACCGCCGGGATCGGTGGTGGGGATACCATCCGCGTCGACCAACCAGCCTTCGGGAATAGGTTCTCCCAACGCGCGCGCCCGTATCACCTTATTGGCTGCGGCAGCACTGGTGGCGATATCCAAGAAGACGGCAGGATGATCCCCACCCGGCGCGGCGTAGGATAAGGGGTTCGTGCCTAATACCTTGCCACGCCCGCCCGGCGCGGTCATCTGGGGATCCGTGTTGCACATGGCGATGCCGATCATTTGCTGCTGGGCAGCCATGTTGGTGTAGTAGCCGGCAGCGCCAAAGTGACTGGTGTTATAAACACCGACGTAGCCGATGCCATTGGCTTTGGCTTTGCTGATGGCGAGTTCCATGGCGCGGTAAGCCGTCCCCAAGGGCATGGCGTTGCGACCATCTACCAGCGCCCAAGCGGGGCCTTCGCGGACAATTTGCGCCCGTTCATTAGGGTCCAAGCGGTTGACTTTGAAATTCTTGAGTAGATTTCGAAGCTGGCGTGTCCCATGTGTGTGTACGCCCCACGTGTCGGTCATGGTGAGGATCTGCGCGCCGAGTCGGGCGTCATCCTCCTGAACGCCTAACCGGAGCATCGCTTGATGACAAAATGCTTCTAAATCCTGCGGCAGTACGTGAGCAGTTGGCATAAAAAATCCTCATGAAATTATGAAGCACAATATTTGTTCAATGAACGGAAGGATTTTATAGGTTCGCTGGCCTCCTTGAATGTTATCGCCACATTCAGAGTTTGAGGTAACGATCGCACCAATCCGCGATTCGCGCTAACAGATCGAGTTGATGGTCGCGCTCTTGAATGGGATGGTGTTCACGCGGGTAAGTGATAAGCTGTGTTTCTACGCCGATTGTCTTCAGGGCAACATACATTTCATAGGCCTGCGCTACAGGCACATCCATATCCTCCTGACCGTGCAAAATCAGGGTGGGGGTTACAGCTCGTTTGATGTGAGTCAAAGCGGAGATGGAACGATGGTAGGCCGGATTATCATAGGGCGTTGAGCCGAACAGAATGCGCTGCCAATCTCGAATGCCGTTCTGGGCATAGTAACTTTCCCAATTGGTGATACCCGCGCCCATCACCGCGGCTTTGAAGCGTGTGCTTTGGGAAACCGCCCAAGCAGTCATGACTCCGCCGTAGCTCCATCCACCGATTCCGAGGCGATCAGGATCAGCGAGGCCGAGGGCAATCAGATGATCGACTCCGTCAAGGACATCCTGCCAATCGCTGCCACAGACATCGCCCCAATTGGCTTCGGTGTAGGCAGTACCACGACCGGTGCTGCCACGAATGTTAGGGAGGAGAACGAGATACCCCCGGCCTGCCAAATACTGATACCACCATTCCCACCAGACTGCATAATGGGGCAACCATGACCAAGCCGGGCCACCATGAATCTGAACAAAGGTGGGGTAACGCTTTCCCGCTTGGTAGCCGACGGGATAAACAATATGTCCGACAATCTCCAGACCGTCGTGCGCCCGCCAGCGAGTCGGTTCCATCCGCCCCATTTGCAGCGGCGCATAATCGAAATGGCTCACCTGCTGCCAGTTTTGGACGGCATCCAAGCGACCTGCGTAAACCTGTGGGGGCGTCTCCGGATTTTCCAAGACGGCGGCGAAGATATTATGATCAGCGGCGAGACTGATGCGGGGAACCGTCCAGTCGCCGATCATGGCGTAAGCTGACCAGAGCGGCTCAAAAGCGCCTGTGGTGATGTTCAATTGTCCGAAGGATGTGCCGTCAAGCTGGCGTGCGCTGTAGATGATGGTTTCGGGCGTGCGCCACTCCAACCTCGTAAAGGACATGGGGGTGTAGGGGGGCGTAACAACACGAGGCGCGCCCCCCTGCACACCGACTATACAGACATCGCCTGACCAGAGCGGTTGGTCGCTGATAAAGCTGGCGAGGAAAGCGAGCTGCGCGCTATCCGGCGACCATTCCAAAGCGCATATTTGACGCTGTGATGTAAAAAGTTGGCGGATGTTATGGGGTTGTGCGACGGGAAGAACGTAGATCTGGGCGGTATACCAACCGGAGGGGGTAGAATCCCCTTCTTTGGCGATGATGGCGATGTGTGTACCATCCGGCGACCACTTCCATTCGTGTACTTGAAATCCATCAGGCGTTAACGGAAAGGAACTACCGCTTTGCGGATCGACCAACCAGACACGACGATAATGCTGCGGGGAGTCCGCGACAAAAACATCGGAATCCGCAGCGGGTGGAGACTCGGTAACCAAAAAGCCAATCTGTTGACCATCCGGCGACCATGCCGGATCGCTAACAGCGCCTTGAAGCTCTGTAACAGGGCGCGCTTCGCCACCAGACAGCTCCAAAACATGAAGCTGAAACTGGTCAGAGCGGGCACGGTCAGATAGAAAGGCCAAGCGACGACTATCCGGTGACCAACGCGGGGAACAATCAACC
>JAFLCH010000223.1 GCA_017303775.1 Anaerolineae bacterium
ATAGGCCGACGGCGGAGACTGAGGCGACAACAGACGGATGGCAGACTGTACCAGCGGATGTATCCGCGCCTGATTATTTTGATGAGCAACCGATTCAACGCGCAGCACCGGCTGAAGATGCTGTGGTGATGGGCGATGAAGCGGCGGCACATGAGACGCGAACCCTTGAAACACCTTCTGCGGCGGTGATGCGGCATGTGGAAACGGTGGAACGTGCTGCGCCAGTGATGGAGCAAGAGACGGGGAGCGTGCCGGGGGATGAGGCTGTGTCTGTGCCGACGCGGAACATCCAGCGAGAGGTTGAAAGCGCAGATCCTTCTCCGGCGCAAGGTGAGGTTATGGAGGCGGATGAGGCAGGGTACGAGAACCTACAAGCGGTTGACCTGCTGGAAGCGCTGAACGCCAGCGGTTATTTGCCCGCCGAACCGGATCGGGTGGCGCGACAGGCTGCGCCGGAGATGCCGCGCGGGATTGAGTCGGTTTCGGACAAGCCGCGATTGGATGAGGAACTGATGCGACTGCTGCAAAGCGCCCCTCCCCCACCTGCGCCGCCTGTGCCCTCCCCGACGAGCAGCGTACCGCAGACGATTCAACGGACGAGCGTGCCGGAGATGAACCGGGTGCAGCGGGTGGAAGATGAGACAGAGAACGTGAGCGCGGACGTGAACATTGACCAACTGGCGCGCGATGTTTACAGCTTGCTGCGTCAGCGGCTGCGAATTGAACGTGAACGGCAAGACCGTTTGTAAGAGGGATGCTGCTACATGGCTGATCTGAACCTGACGAAAGGCGGCTTGACCCCCGCCACGTTGACTAATCTGGACACGAATGAAGTCGTGAACTTCATGTTCAACCCGTTTGAGTACACGCTTTCCAAGACAAACACATGGCAAGATAAGCCGGTGACCGGACAGAACCTGCCGTATATCAACTTCCAGCAAGGTGGGGCGATCACGCTCAAGCTGACGCTGCACTTCGACAGCCAAGCGGTGGGGAAGGATGTGCGGACGTTCACTGATCCTTTGTGGAAGATGGTGATGATTAACCCGCAGAAGGTGGACACGAAAACGGGGAAAGGCCAACCGCCGCCGGTGGTGTTCGATTGGGGAAAGCTGCACTTCAAGGCGGTGATTACCGACATTTCGCAGCATTTCACGCTGTTCACGGAAAGCGGGATTCCGCTGCGGTGCAGCGTGGATGTGAGTTTGCGGCAGTACGCGGATGAACAGACGGCGACACCTCAGACCGGCACGGTGGGGAGCAATACGTCCCCTGCCCCGACGACGACGCTGGTTCAAGGACAGCGGTTGGATCATGTGGGCAGCAGCCCGAACGATCAGCGGCAGGTGGCCGAGCAGAATAATATTGATAACCCGCTGAATGTCCCACCGGGGACGAAATTGAAAACCAAGTGAACCGTGTTCGCCCAAATGATTAAGATGGAACAGTGACTATGCCAGCAGAAGGACAAAGCGCACCGGTTGTCAGCCAAATTGAGATCAAGGTGAACGGCACAAGCCTCTCGAACGATATTATGGACACGTTGTTCGAGGTGGAGGTGGAAAGTACGCTGCACTTGCCGAGCATGTTCACGATGCGGTTTCATGATGAGAAATTGAGCCTCGTTGATGGAACGACATTCCCGATGGGGGGGGCGGTGGTGATTAATGTCGCGACGCAAGCCCCAAACCAGACGACACAGACGCTGACGAAGATTATGGACGGGGAGATCACGGCGATTGAACCGGACTTCAGCGACGGGTTTATGGCAACGTTAACGATACGGGGATACGACAAGGGACACCGACTGCTGCGCGGGACTAAAACAAAGGCGTTCGTGCAGGCGAAGGACAGTGACATCGTGAGCCAGATTGCGAGCGGCGCCGGTTTGCAAGCGGTGACTGATGTGACCACGGTGGTCCATGAGCATGTGTTCCAGTACAACATCAGCGATTGGGCGTTTGTGCATGAGCGGGCACGACGGAATGGGTATGAGGTATGGGTGGAAGCAGGGAAACTGAACTTCAAGAAGCCGGCCACTACCCGTACTGAAGTGCCGCTGCAATGGGGTGAGACGCTGCGTTCGTTCCGGCCCCATATGACGCTGGCGAAGCAGGTGGAAAAGGTGACGGTGAAGGGGTGGAACCCCAAGCAGAAGCAGGCGATTGTGGGCGTGGCAAGCACAAGCAGTGTCGCGCCGCAGGTGGGAATCGGAAATTGGGGCGGGCCACTGGCACAGGCAGCATTTTCGGCAGCGCAGGCGCTGGAAGTGCGGCGACCGGTGAAAACCCAAAGTGAGGCAACGGCAATCGCACAATCGTTGTTAGACGAGAGCAACGCGAGCTTTCTTGAGGCGGAAGGGATCGCCTTTGGTACGCCGACGATTAAGGCGGGTGTACTGGTGAACCTGACGAAGCTGGGAACCAAGTTCAGCGGCAAGTATATGGTGACGATGGCGCGGCATATCTACAGCCCTGAAGGGGGTTACGATACGCACTTCGTGGTACAAGGGGCGCGGGCGCAAACGGTGGCTGATCTGGTTGACGGAGATGATCATACGAGCCTATGGGGCGGGATCGTGGTGGGATTGGTGACCAATGTTAATGATCCGGACGGTATGGGACGGGTGAAGGTGAAGTTCCCGTGGCTGGATGATACGTTGGAAAGCAATTGGGCACGGTTGAGCGGCATTGGCGCGGGGGCGAACCGGGGTATTTTCTGGCTGCCGGAAGTGAACGATGAGGTGCTGGTGGCTTTTGAGCATGGCAACTTCGACTCGCCGTATGTGGTGGGCGCGGTGTGGAACGGGACGGATAAGCCACCGGAGGCTATGTCCGACGCGGTTAAATCCGGCAAGACTGAAGTACGCACGTTTAAGACACGGTTAGGGCATATTATCCGGCTGACAGATGACGCGAGCAAGAAGACGATTGAGATCATCGGGGCATCGAATAAGACGAGCATCAAGCTGGATGAGGTGAATTCGAAGATCACCATCACGAGCCAAGGGGATATTGAACTGGCGGCAACGCAAAAACTGACGCTGAAAGGCGCACAGGTGGCGATTGAAGGCCAGAGCCAAGTGAACGTGAAGTCCAGCGGGACGGGGGCGTTAGAAGCCAGCGGGCCGCTAACGGTGAAGGGCGCCGTGGTGAACATCAACTAAGGCGCGAGGTGATTTAGATGAAGGAAAGATCACGTGAGTGACATAACAGGCCGCCGCTGGGCATTCCCGCCGCATCTGGGAGACCGCAATCATTTTGTGTTGATCGAAGATGATGCTTCGATCCGACAGTCGATTTATGTGATTATCCATACGGTGCCGGGGGAACGGGTGATGCGACCGGAATTCGGCTGCGAGATTCATTCGTTGATCTTCGCACCGGCAAATGAGCATACGGCGGGGGTGGCGGAGCGTTATGTGCGGGAAGCACTGACGCGGTGGGAGCCACGGATTAATCTGGAGAAGGTGGAAGTGACGCCGGGGGCGTATGACCGGGGGGAACTGTTCATCCAGATTGAATATAAGATCAAGGATCAGCATGATCCGCGCAGCCTTGTTTACCCTTATTACTTACTACCGGAATGAGAAGGCTTCATGGGACTTGAAACACCACGGTTAGATGACCGGTCTTTTGATGACATTGTCGCGGAAGCGCTGGCACGCATTCCTCTGTATACACCGGAGTGGACCGACCACAATTTGAGCGATCCGGGCGTGACGATGATCGAGCTGTTCGCGTGGATGACGGATATTGTGCTGTACCGGCTGAACCGCGTGCCGGATAAGCATTATGTCAAGTTTATGGAACTGATCGGGATGCGACTGCAAGAGGCTGAGCCGGCGCGGGTGAAGCAGACATTCTGGCTGAGCGCACCACAGGCTTACCCGATCACCTTGCCGAACGGAACCGAAGTTTCGACCGTGCGGACGGAGACCGAGGAAGCCATCATTTTTTCGACTGATGGGGCGATGGAGATCAAAGTGCCGAAGCTGGGTCAGGTGATGACGAGCTTTGGCGCGGAGGATGGGCGTTCGTTCAACGTTCATAATGGGGCGAATGTACAGAATGGGCTGGAAAAGATTCCGGTGTTTGCCTCGAAGCCCCCTGCTAACAATGACGCGCTGTATCTGGGGTTTGAGGAAGACCTGAGCAATCACATTCTGGGGATTGAGATCGAGGTCGATACGGCAGAAGGCGCGGGTATTGACCCGAACCACCCGCCATATGTGTGGGAAGTGATGGCGGCGGGGACTGATCAAGCGTGGGAAATTGTCGATGTGGATTATGACAGCACGCTGGGGTTGAACATCGGCGGGGTGATCCGGCTGCATCTGCCACAACTGCGGCGGGCAGCGCGGCATGACCGGCTGGCGTACTGGGTACGGTGCCGGTTGGAATACAGCAACACGGAGAGTGTGTATAACGTCAGCCCGCAGATCAACCGACTGACCACGAGCAGTTGGGGTGGCACGATCGGGGCGACGAACGTGACGCGGGTTTATAACGAGGTGCTGGGACGTTCTGATGGGACGCCGGGGCAGCGGTTTTATCTGGCACACCGTCCGGTGATTGCGCGAGCTTCGTCGGAAGATTATCTGGTGGTGCGGGACGAGAACGGGCGCGATGACCGGTGGCAAGAGGTGGCTGATTTTTCCAACTCGACGGCGAATGATAAGCATTACAGCATCGACAGCGATACGGGAGAAGTGCGGTTCGGGCCGGCGCTGCCGCAGCGGGATGGGTCGGTACACCGGTTCGGGGCGCTGCCACCGAAGAACCACATGGTGATTATGACGGCTTACCGCTTCGGCGGGGGGCTGGTGGGGAATGTGGCGGCTAATACGCTGACGGTGCTGAAGACTGCCCTGCCCTACATTGACCGGGTGACCAACCGTGAACCGGCGACGGGCGGGAAGAACGCAGAGGATATCGAACACGCCAAGATGCGTGTGCCGGGGTATTTGCGGACGCTGCAACGGGCAGTGACGGCTTCGGACTTTGAATTTCTGGCGCAGGATGCAGCACCGGGACAGGTGGGACGGGTACACTGCTTACAGCCACCACAGACCAACCCCGGCGAGGTTCAACTGCTGGTGATTCCGCAGATCCCACGTTTGCAGGGGTTCATCGCACCGGAGAGTCTGGATCTTTCCAATGAGCTGCGGACGACCATTCAGACTTATCTGGATGAGCGGCGGCTGCTTTCGACACGGTTAGAGGTGGTCGCGCCGGCGTATCAGTGGGTAGAAACTGAGGTGCGGCTGCGGGCGAGCCAACATTCTGACCCGGAAAAGGTGCGGAAGGCGGTCGAAGATAAACTGTTCGAGTTCATCAACCCGCTGCAAGGGGGAAATGATGGTAAGGGGTGGCCGTTCGGACGGGATTTGTTCATCTCGGATGTGATGGCGACACTGTCGGCGGTGGAAGGGGTGAGCTTTATCCGGTCGGTGAAGCTATACCCGATTAATTATGACAAGCGGTGGTTCACACGGGGGGCTGAGTCGCAGGAGATTTTGCTGCCCGCACACGGGATTGTGGTTTCGTACCAGCACAATGTGGTGCTGGAATGATGGCCGGAGCGCGGTGAGCGATGGATGAGATTAAGGCACGTTTTAAGATCAGCGGCCCCGACCTCGACCGGGATGAAATCATTGTGGGGCGGCAAGGGCTGCGGGTGGGGCGCGGGGCGGATAATAACCTTGTGCTGAACCACCGGGAACTGAGCCGCCAGCATATGCGCTTCATCTGGCGAGAAGATGATAAGTATCTGGTGGAGGATTTGAACAGCAGCAACGGCGTGTGGTTCAACGAGGCGCGGATTCCGCCCCGTGTGCCACAGGTGTTGACGGAGGGAGATGTCATCCGGTGCGGGCCGTATCTGTTCACGTTTGTTGATCTGGTATACCCGGAAGTGAACGCGATCCGTCCGGTGGAAGCACGGGCAGAGGCACTGCCAAGCGTCAAGGCGGGGGCGAAAGCGACGGTCAATACATTTAGTAACCAGAGCACATGGTTACAGTATTTGCCCGCGATTTACGCAGATGATGAATTTTTGGGGCGGTATCTGCTGATTTTCGAGTCGATCATGAACCCGATTGTCTGGCGGATTGATAACTTCGACCTGTACCTGTCGCCGGATAATGCGCCGGCGGAGTGGCTGCAATGGATGGCAAGCTGGTTTGATATGTTGATTCTGCCGGAACTACCGCTGGAAAATCAGCGGGAAATCATGCGGCAGATTGGTTGGCTGTTCATGCGGCGGGGGACGCCTTCCGGGCTGCAACGGCTGCTGGAATTGTACTTTGGCGTTCAGCCAGAGATTATTGAAAATCAAGCATGCCACTTCATGGTAAGATTACCACTGAGCCAGACGCAAACTCAACTTACGGCTGATGTGGCGAACCGGTTAATCCTTTCGCAGAAACCGGCTTTTGCATCGTATACGCTGGAAATTACTTAAAGTGTGGTGTGTTAGCTGATGGAGGATCATCATGTCTGATCATCAAATGAAAGAACTCTTACAAAAGAGCAGCCGCAAGCCCCAACCGGCTGACCCGGCAACACCGACCACAGGCGAGCATGAGCCGGATCTGGTGCGGTTGCAGCGGATGGTGGGCAACCAAGCGGTGCAGCGCATGATGTCCAGCGGGACGGTGGAGATCAGCCACCGGACAGCGCCGACGGTGCAGGCGAAGCTGACTGTCGGGGCGGCGGATGATGCTTATGAGCGCGAGGCTGACCAAGTGGCATCGCAGGTGATGAAGAAGTCGGCGAGTATTCAACGCGAAGGCGAAGAAGAAGAACTTCAGATGAAGCGTGCCGATATTCAACGTGAAGGCGAAGAAGAAGAGCTTCAGATGAAACGCGCTGATGTTCAACGCGAAGGTGAAGAAGAAGAACTTCAGATGAAGCGTGCCGATATTCAGCGCGAAGGTGAAGAAGAAGAACTTCAGATGAAGCGCGCCGATGTTCAACGCGAAAGTGAAGAAGAAGAGCTTCAAATGAAGCGCGGTGATGTTCAGCGCGAAGAAGAGCAAGTGGATATGAGCGGCAGTTTTGACGTGAACGGGGATGTTGAATCGCGGATTAATGCTGAATCAGGCAGTGGAGAGGCGATTCCGGATGTGAACCGCGACCTGT
>JAFLCH010000224.1 GCA_017303775.1 Anaerolineae bacterium
CCGTCATAACCGGAACAGTGGCCGAAAAACTGCCGCCGCCCTCACCGCCTGTCACATCATCGCCCGCCACCACCTCACCAACAGCGCCCGCTGCCAGACCCGCCGTACCACCCGCCGCAGTACCGTCTACCGCTTCACCTTTCGCCAAGCCTGCCGCGCCGCCCGCCTCACCAACAGCGCCCGTTGCCAGACCCGCAGCACCACCCGTTGCGGCTCCATCTACCGCTTCACCTTTCGCCAAACCTGCCGCGCCGCCCGCCTCCCCATCACCCTTTAGCAATCCCGCGGCCAAACCAGACACCGACGACTCCGAAACCGATTCAGACGTCAACATGCAACCGGCCAAACCCATGGGCACGATTCGCCCCGCCGCCGTGACCCCGCCGCCCAAACCTGCCGCGCCCACCCCAAAGCCAGCCAGCGCCTTTATTCTGGATGATGAAGATGAAGATGATTCAGAAGATGACGACGAAGTAACTTACGAGGATTTTGAAGATCCGGCCTGACGCGTCCGTGTCAGCAGCCCGAACCCGATAATCACCAGCACCAGCATAACCCCCAGTGCCAGAAACTTGAAAAGCTGGCTTTCCGTCACCAGCGTCAGCACGCCGAACAAAGCACAAAACAGATAATACCCCACCACAATCTGTCGTTGGCTAAACCCAATATCCAGCAGCCGGAAGTGGACATGCCCCCGGTCGCCTACAAACGGATTACGCCCCTGTCGCAGCCGGTTCACCACCTGCCACGCCACATCCAGCAGCGGCAGCCCCATCACCAGCAGGATCGAAGCCATTTTCGCCCCGCCAATAATGCTCAGCGTCCCCAGCAAATAGCCCAGATAAAACGCCCCACCGCCCATAATAATCTGCGCCGGATAGAAGTTATACAGCAGGAATCCCAGCGAACTCCCCATCAGCGCCAGCATCAACAAACTAACGCTGGTCTGCGGGGGTTCCACCCGCAGTGCGCTGTTGATGAACAACATCGTCCCCGCGATGAACGCCACCCCTGCTGCCAATCCGTCCAACCCGTCCAGAAAGTTCACCGTGTTCATCATGCCCACCAGCCAGAAATAGCTGAGCGTCACCGTCACCACATGCGCCCATGGCTCAGTCTGTTGTCCGGTGATAGGGTTGTTGAAGAACTCAATGAAGATCTGAAACGCGATAGCAACCGCCGCCGACAGCGATTGTCCCACGAACAACGTCGTGGCTCGGAACTGGAAAATATCATCCAGTAAACCGAATAAAAAGATGACCCCGCCCCCCAGCAGCAGCCCCGTCAGCCGCACCACCTCATACGGATCGAGTCGCGGCACAGGCAAATACTGCGCCAGCAGTACCGTAATCGTGAACGAGAGGAACAACGCCAGCCCGCCCAGCTTGGAAACACCCCGCTGGTCGACCTCGTTCTGCCGCCGCCCTCCCATCATTGAGACAATCTGATACCGTTTTCCCAGCCAATCTGCGAACGGAATAACCGCCAGCGCAATACCGATTGCCAGCACAAAAACGATGACGAAGTTTCCGGTTTCGATCACAATCGTCGCTTACGTTCCAAATTGCCGGTCGCCGGCGTCGCCCAACCCCGGCACGATGAATCCGATTTCGTTCAATCGTTCATCCACCGCCGCCACATGAATCGGCACATCGGGATGCGCCGTGGACAGCCGCTCCACACCCTCCGGCGCGGCGATCAATCCCAGATACTTGATCTGCTTCACGCCCCATCGCTTCAGGATGTCAATCGTCGCCACCGCCGAACCGCCCGTCGCCAGCATCGGATCAAGCACCAGACACATCTGCACCGTCGGCGCAGTCGGCAGCCGGTTATAATATTCCACCGGTCGCAGCGTCTTTTCATCGCGGTAAAGGCCGATGTGCCACACCTGCACGTTCGGCAGCAGTTCCATCACACCTTCCACCAATCCCAATCCCGCTCGCAGCACCGGGATCAACCCGATAGCCAGATCCGCTTTATGGCCATTCGCCTCCCCCATCGGCGTCATCACCGTCTTGGGAGTCACTTCCAAATCTTGCGTCGCTTCATAGCACAGCAGCAGCGCCAATTCACGCACCAGCTCTCGGAAGCCCCGATGGTCGGTTTCTTTATCACGTAAGGCCGTTAATTTATGTAAAACTAGGGGATGTTTCGAAACATGCACCAGAGACACGCTTGGCTCCTTCCGGGGTGGCTAAACGGCGCTAATTGTACGTCTTGCCGACTCGGCTGTCAAAGCCGCCGTTGCGCCGCAACCTATCCACCCGCTACAATAGAACAGATTATTCACAGACACATCTGGCGGTTAATTTTTCCCCGCCGTATGGTTAAGCTTTAGCCCGAACGGAGCTTGCACATGTCCGAAGACGGACGCATGGTTGGCGGCGCGCGTCGCCGTGATGACCGCGAAAATATTGCCCTGCGCCCAAAGTTACTGAGCGATATTGTCGGGCAAAATGTCGTCCGCGAGAATCTTCAGATCCTCATCGACGCCGCTAAAAACCGCTCAGAACCCATCGACCATGTGCTCTTCTATGGTCCGCCCGGTTTGGGTAAAACCTCGCTCGCGCATGTCATCGCCAACGAGATGAATGTCAACATTCGTATCACTGCTGGCCCGTCCATCGAACGCGCCGGTGATCTTGCCGCCATTCTGACTCATCTCAAGCAAAATGACATCCTTTTCATCGACGAAGTGCATCGTTTAGGCCGTGCTGTCGAAGAAGTCCTCTATCCTGCCATGGAAGACTTCGTGCTCGACATCGTCATCGGCAAAGGCCCTGCCGCCAAAAATGTCCGTCTCAACCTCCCCCGCTTCACGGTCATCGGTGCGACCACCCGTCTCGCCCTGCTCGCTGCCCCCCTGCGTGATCGCTTCGGAGCGCAGTTCCG
Source organism: Anaerolineae bacterium (assembly GCA_017303775.1). GTDB lineage: Bacteria > Chloroflexota > Anaerolineae > Aggregatilineales > Phototrophicaceae > CFX2. The sequence continues at coordinate 2,896 of JAFLCH010000224.1, forward strand.
CCTCGACTTCTACGACCTGCAAGCCATGGAGCACATCATCGAACGCGCTGCGGGTATGCTCAAAATCGAAATCAAGCCCGAAGGCACAACCGAAATCGCCCGCCGTTCCCGTGGCACCCCTCGTGTAGCCCTTCGCCTCTTACGTCGGGTTCGTGACTATGCGCAAGTCCGCGCGCAGGGGATCATCACCGGTCCCGTTTCCGGCGAGGCGCTTGCCCTCCTCAACATCGACCATCTTGGCCTCGACGATGTGGATCGCCGCATTCTCGCGCTCATCATCGAAAAATATGGTGGCGGCCCCGTCGGTCTGGAAACCATCGCCGCTGCCATGAGCGAAGATGCCAGCACCATCATGGATGTCTGCGAACCCTACTTGCTTCAATTAGGTTTCCTCGCCCGCACCCCACGGGGTCGCATGGCCACCCCATCCGCCTACGAGCACATGGGTTACACTCCGCCGGAGAATAACGCCGGCCAGCCCACGCTCTTCTAGCCCAAAGGCCGCCCTCATGGATTTTCACGCAGTCGGACGGATCATGCTCATCGGGGGCATTGCCCTCGCCCTCATCGGCGGCTTGCTCATGCTGCTTGGCCGCATCCCCTTCTTCAAGCAGCTTGGCAATCTTCCCGGTGATATTCGCGTCGAAGGGCAGGGATTTTCCTGTTTCGTCCCCATCGTCAGCATGATCCTCATCAGCGTTATTCTCACCGTCATCCTGAACATAATCATCCGCCTCATCAATCGCCCATGAACCTCACAGACTTCGACTACGACCTGCCCGAATCCTTTATCGCACAGGAACCGCTCGAACCGCGTGATTCCTCGAAGCTCATGCGTCTCAATCGTCACACCGGTCAAATCGAGCATCACATCTTCCGCGACATCATCAACTTCATCAACCCCGGTGATGTCCTCGTCACCAACACCACCCGCGTCATCCCTGCCCGCCTCAACGCCGTCAAAGTCGCTACCGGGGGTAAGGTCGAACTGCTCCTCCTCCGTCAGTTGGATTCAACCCGCTGGCAGGCGCTCGCTGGAGGTCGCAAAGTGCTTCCCGGTGTTCAGCTCGCTTTCCCCGGCAGTGATGTCACCGCCGAAGTTCTCGAATCGCTCGAAAACTCCGAACGCATCATCAACTTCAGCCAGCCCGTCAACAACCTGCTCACCCAGCTCGGCGAAACACCCCTCCCCCCCTACATCCACCATCGCCTCGCCGACAGCGAACGCTACCAGACCATCTACAGCCGTCAGGAAGGCTCAGCCGCCGCCCCCACCGCTGGCCTGCATTTCACCCCCGAACTCTTACTCGCCCTGCGTGAAAAAGGCGTCAAGATGGCCTCCTGCCTCCTCCACATCGGCTTGGATACCTTTCAACCCGTCCGTGTCGAACGCATCACCAACCATCACATGCACACCGAACAGGCGCTCCTCTCTGCCGAAGACGCCCACATCATCAACGAAGCCAAACTCGCCGGAGGCCGCGTCATCGCCGTGGGCACAACCACCGTCCGCACCCTCGAAACCGCTGCCATCGTCAGCGCCGGTGGCGAACCCGCCCGCGCGATGCAAGCACCGGAAGCCTGCCCATGGCGTCCCGTCATGGCCTTCAAAGGCGACACCAACCTCTTCATTTACCCCGGTTACCGCTGGCGCGCCGTCGATGCCATCATCACCAACTTCCACCTTCCCAAATCCACCCTCATCATGATGATCAGTGCCTTCGCTGGTCGCGAAAATGTCCTCCATGCCTACGAAACCGCCAAGCAGCACAATTACCGCTTCTTCTCCTTCGGTGACGCCATGTTCATCACCTGATCCCGATCATTGAACGTGCCGGTCTTATGCCCAACGTTTAATTTGGGTTTGTCCACAAACCATTCTCTAACCATCCGCCAACCCGCTTAACAATCTTTTCCCCTCAAAAGGGTTAGTGCCGGCAGTCAAAAAGAGTGACCAAATGTTCTTCCAAATGGTCACCCTAAACCCGTTCAACTCTGCTAAACTGTTCTTAGCGTCCAGTCCATCAACCGGTCGCTGCGCATCTTAACAACTGGATATCACCCACGCCCGCATTGGCATCCTGCTGCCACTGTCAATGCCGCCAGTTCGGTCATTTCCCGGTTACATATGGCAGGGATCGACACTCGAACGCGACACGTTCGCTTATTCCCGCCGCATTTTGTGTCATCAGCGCCGCCGCCGCCGCCAACCCCTTGGAACGCCCGAAAATCGTTTGTCGGCAGCATTATCGGCTCTTTCCGCCGCCTTCATTGTCGGCGCCGCCGCCGACGACGACGACAAACATACCCTTCGGCGGAAACATCGGCGCGTTCCCGCCCTTTTTGACCACCACGCCGCTGCCGCTGCTGCTGCAAAAACCGCTTGAGTGCATTTCCGGTCAGTGGGTTACGACCGCTGTTTGAGCGCCTCACGGTTCTCGTAAACCTTCTTCAGCGCGTTCACCACGTCGTCCACTCCCTTCTGCCCCGCGCGGAACACGCTCTCCCCCAGCCACACCGCTTCGCTCTGGCATGCGGTCTCAGCCTCTGGCAGTTCGAGCTTCTCAAAATCGAACCGTTCAGGGAAAGCGGTCGGCACTGGCAGTTTGGAAAGTTTCGGCTGGAACAGCTCGTAATGCGACATCGCCTCGTAGCCTTCCCATGAAGGAATACCCTCGGCTTGCAGCGCTTCACACACCACATCATGTCCGAACCCGAACACCGTCGGGTCAATCTTGAAAATGTAACAATAGAACGAACGCGTCGTATGTCGTGGATCACGCTTCAACAGCCGCACCCCCGGCACTTCGCTCAACGCCTCATCCATATAAGCCGCCATCGCTTCGCGTTCCTTCGCCTGATCAGGGAACCGTTCTAGCGCCACCGTCGCCAGCGCACAGTGCAGCTCGCTCATCCGGTAATTCGCGCCCATCGTGAATTCTTGCTCTGCCGGATCATGTGGCCGCCCGCAGTCAATGATGCTCGTCGCGCGGTTCGCTAACTCCTGCGTCCGGCACAGCAGCACGCCGCCCTCTCCCGAAGTAACCGTCTTAGAAGATTGCAAGCTGAACGACCCGAAGTGACCAATCGTTCCCGCCCCCCGCCCGCGCCACTTCGCGCCGTGTGCGTGAGCGCAGTCCTCCACCACAATCAAGTTATGCTTCTCGGCAATCGCCATAATCGCGTCCATATCCGCCATCTGTGCCCCCAGATGAACCGGAATAATCGCTTTTGTCCGTGGTGTAATCGCCGCTTCAATCGCCTTCGGATCAATGCAGTAGGTTTCAGGGTCAATATCCACAATCACCGGAATCGCGCCAGCCGCCATCGGCGCCGCAGCCGTCGCCTGAAACGTGTACGCCGGCACGATCACCTCATCCCCCCAACCAACGTTCGCCGCCCGCAGCGCCACTTCCATCGTGACCGTGCCGTTCACCACCGCCACTCCGTAACCGCCACCCTGAATTTCCGCGAACTTTTTCAAAAACGCTTGCGTCCTCGGCCCCGGATACGGGTAACCGCCCCAATTACCGGAGCGAATAACCTCGCTCACAGCCTCAACATCCCGCTCATCATGTACCGGCCACGCCGGGAACGACTCCTGTCGCACGGGTTTACCCCCCAGCAGAGCAAGCTCAGACATGGTATCTTCTCCTCAATGTGGTTGATCTAGGTAGGTGTCAATGAGTACATCAATGGCTTTCATCAAGCGCGAGCAGGCTTCCGGCCCCACGCTCATCGTTTCTTCGTAATGCGCACCCGGTTCGAATGGATTCTCTGGGTAAACGTACACCTCATCCGGCAGAATGTACCCGATCTCATCATTCGCCAGCCCGATGATCACCGGCATCACCGCGCCAGCCTTCCGCAGTTTATCCTTAACCGCTAATCCAGCCGCCGGCAGTAATTCCCCCGGCACACTGACTACCCAGCATCCGCCCATCACCATCAATCCGGCCTCGGTCGTCAGTTCACCGCGTTCATTCCGCATCTCCGGTAGCAAGCCGCCTGCTACAGCCATCTCAAGCAGCGGGCTAACCATCGGAATCGTGAACACCTCGCGTTGCAGGAAAATCTCGCCAACCTTCGCTGGCTCAGCCATGCTTAACGCCTTCAATCCGGCGTCCGCCAGCGCCTTCCCCATCGCCTCCGCTTCATCAAAGCTGTGGTCAATCACATCGGGCGTCATCATCCCGCCCAACGCCCCGACCATAAACACAGT
>JAFLCH010000225.1 GCA_017303775.1 Anaerolineae bacterium
ACCGTGATGTTATACAGCGCGGACGCCACATCCGTGTCAAAGTTCACCAGCGCCAGCCGCACCGTCGCCGTCAGTTGGTAGCTGTCGTAGTACGGCAGGTAATCCACGCTCACCGCGATGCGGCGGCGGTATCCCACGAACCAGCCGGGGCGGTACACACACAGCGCGCTGCCCTTGGTGTTGTTGGCCGGTGTGCTGCTGTTCACCTTCCCGTTCGCGCCGTCGCTCAGCGGCATCTCCGCGCTCACGATCACCGGCGCGCCGTCCGCGAACCCGATCTGGCCGGTCTGCGCCGTCGCCAGCGTCCCCGCCTTTTCCATCGTCAGGAACTCGCTCAGCCCCAACAGCTTGGCATACGTCCCGCCGTCCACAATCCACGCCAGATCCGAAGGCCGGGCGCTGTACCGGGCATCCATCGTGAAACGTGTCTGCCGCAGCAGTGCGAGGCTCGGCGCGCCCGCTGCATCCACGCGGTTCGGCGGGGTATCGCTGTTCGTCACCAGCGCCAGCTTGCGCAGCCCGTTGAAGGCCATATAGCGATCTGTGCTGGCCGGAGTACCGCCGTTCTTGTTGATGTTGCCGCTGCTGGCCGTGTCGCCGTTCAGCAGCACATGGTCGATGCTCGTCAGGATGGCCTTCATCGCCTGCTCGCGGTAGATGTTCAGCACCGGCACGATGCTGTCCTCCACCAGCTCACTGCTGAAGCCCACCCGCAGCGCCAGCTTCTTCGCCTCCAGCGTCACCTTCCCCGACCCGATCTTGCTGTCCGGGATGGGGTTCGCGCTCCCCGCCAGCGTCAGATCAGCCTCGTTCTTGCTCTCCGGCACGAAGTACACCGTCGGGTCTGCCCCTTCAATCGGCACTTCAAACGGATTGCTCGGCATCTCGATGCTGCGGAACAGCGGCAGGATCGCGTTCTCCAACCGCGCCCGATTCCAGATTTGCGCGCTCCACAGGTCAGGAACCCACTCATCGCCGAATCCGCTCTGCGTGCTGTACGCCAGTTCATCGGCCTTCAAGCCCGTCAGCCCCGCCTTCTGCACCTTGTGCGCCAGCGCGTTAGCGAACGGTTGGCTCACCCCATGAAAACTCTTGGTCGCCTGTAGCAGCACATACCCGTGCAGCAAATCCAGCGCGTCATAGTTATCGTATGGGCTGCTCACGCTGATGCGCGCCTTCATCGCGTCCTCACGGCTCGCCGTCGGCAGCCGCTTGCGCGCCGGTGCATCCATCTCGTTGCTGTCAGAGGTTACGTTGATGTCAGTCATATCAGATTCTCCTATCGCATATTCGTTAACCGTCCGCGTCGCCACGGACGAATCAGATTCAAGTTGCAGCCGTTCGGTGTCCAACCCCAGCGCGGCATACGCGCTCTTGATGGTGTGTACATCCGTCCGGCGGGGTTCGGCGGGCGTCGGTGTCAGGCTGCCTTCCACAATCGGCCAGCGCAGGATGTGCCCGTCGTCGGCCACCTCCACCAGATGCGGCAAACTGCCGGATGACCAGCCGAGGCTGCCTTTCTCCACCAACCGCAGCACCGCCCGCACATAGCGCTGGCGCACATCCAACTGCGCCTCCGCCCAGATGCCGGTGCTGTCGGCCTTCAAGTGGTCGATCACGCCCATCACAGCCGCTTTCACGCTGCCGTCCAAACCATGGTGATACAGCACCGGGCGCTGGTCATACCAATCCAGTCCCAGTTCCGTTTGGGGTGAAAAATATTCGCCCTGCAAGTCGCGCTGCTGCGGGCTGCCCCATACAACGAGGTAGCCGCCCACGCGCCCTTCTCCGGCGTCGAGTGTCTTGAGTCGGTTGAGCATCATTGCTCCTGCTTACATCGCAGGTGATCGCCTCACCTGCCGGATGAAAAGGGTGCTCTGTCTCTTCACGTCCACACGCGTTATCCCTATCAGTGGTGCAGACGCGGACAGTGATCGAGGCCGCTTGTTTCCCCAGCCGTTCGCCCGTGAGCGCGGTGGTCTACTTCTCCGCTGCCATTGTGAATGCACCGCGCTCATCTTCGTGAACGCCGTGTCAATCAACACGATAGCACACTTGTTCCACGTTAGGGTGACCATTTGGAAGAACATTTGGTAACTATTTCCCGCCGTCGGCACCAACCTTTTCCCCCTCACCAATTGTTAAATCGGTTGGTGAATGGTTTGTAAACGGTTTGTGGACAAACCAGATTCAAACTTTCGCCCCGTTTCACCACCCCGTCGCATCCGCCAAAAGTCGGGCATCCGCCCTCCGCGCAAAGCCCCGCTGCCAGTTCCCCCACCCGCCAGAGGTCATCTCCCCGCCTTTCCGCTTTAATCAAGCACATAGCACGAAATCGGTCAGCAGTGCCTCGTCGGGCAGCGACCAGTTGGGAGGGAGATCATGTACGACCTAATTGTCATTGGTGGGGGGCCAGCCGGTGTCACAGCCGCGCTGCGTGCCCGTGAATTGGGTTCCACAGTCGCGCTCGTCGAACGCGGTTATTTGGGTGGAACGGGTTCTAATGATGGCTGTGTGCCGGTGCGCGTCCTTGCCAAGACCGCCCGCGCCCTGCGTGATGCCCAGCAGTTCGCCACCTACGGTCTCGATGCTGCCTATCCTAAGCTCGACTTCCGCCGCGTCTTGGATCGGGCGCAGGACGTCGTCTACACCATGCACGAGAAGAAACAGCTCGGCGCGCACCTCCGCAACATGAAAGTCGATCTCTACGAAAACGTCGGTGACGCAGCCTTCAGCGCCCGCAACCGCATCCGTCTTGGGGATGGCACCGAACTCATCGGGCGCAAGTTCATCCTCTGCGTCGGCGGTCATTCGCGCCGCTTGGAATTCCCCGGCAGCGAACACGCCTTCACCTATAACGATGTCTGGAAGCTGCAAAAGCTCCCCGCCTCATTAGCCATCGTCGGCGGCGGTGCCACCGGCGTCCAATTGGCCTCGGTCTTCAACACCTTCGGCTCACAAACCACCCTGCTGCACACCGGCCCGCGCCTGCTCACCGTAGAAGACGAAAGCATCTCGCAGGCCATCGCCGCCGAATTCAAACAACAGGGCATGACCATCATTCCGGAAATTGATGGCATCCGCCGCATCGAACCGGAAAACGGCCTGCTCAAGCTGGTCTACGGCCTCGATGAACAGGAACAAAGCGTCCTCGTTGAAGCCGTCATCCTATCCGTCGGCTGGCCGGGGAATGTCGAAAAACTCAACCTGCGCGCCGCCGGTGTCCAGATGCAGGGCAGCTACATCAAGGTAGACGACAAACTCCGCACCACCGCGCCGCACATCTATGCCGCTGGCGACATCACCGGACGCGTCATGCTCGTCCAAACCGCCAGCCATCAGGCGCGCTATGCCGTCGAAAATGCCCTCGTCGGCTCAAGCTGGCACACGCTCCACGAAGACATCCCGCACGGCGGCTTCACCGATCCCGAATATGCCGGTGTCGGCCTCACCGAAGCGCAGGCGCGCGAGAAGGGCGGCTATCTCGTCGCCACCGTCCCCTATGCCGATATGGATCGCGCCGTCATCGACGATCACACCGTCGGCTTCTGCAAGCTCGTCGTGGATTCGCAAACCCGCCAGATCATCGGCGTCCATGTCGTCGGTGAGCAGGCCGTCGAAGTCGTCCAAATCGTCGCCGGAGTCATGGCCGCCAACATGCCTGTCGAACGCCTCGCCACCATCGACTTTGCCTATCCCACCTTCGCCGGCATCATCGGTCTTGCTGCGCGGCAGATCGCCCTCCAGCTCAACCTCATCCCCGCCGAAGCCCACTGGCAGACGCTCAGCCGCAACCGCCTCGCCGAATGGGAACGTACCGCAGGCGGCACCAAAACCGCCCTCGTCGCCGCCATCACCAACACCCTCAACTAACCTCGCCCATGCACGGGTGCGCCCTCGCATCCGTGCATACCCCTTTCTTTCCCTGCCAATTCAGTCGAGAAGTACGCTACCCAATACCGAACACCTGTTGTATACTCTTGGGAAATATTTGGGATAAACAACAAAAGCAGGAGACACCCCGGTTATGAAAGTGTCAGTCCTACAGGATAAGCTGGCAAAGGGACTCGGAATCGTCGCGCGCGCCGTAGAAAACCGCCCCACCTTACCGGTGCTCGGCAACGTGCTGCTCTCGACGGAAGACGCCCGGCTGAAGCTCTCAGCCACCAATCTCGAAATGAGCATCACCACCTACATCGGCGCCAAGGTCGAAACCGAAGGGTCGATCACCCTTCCCGCCAAAACCCTCGCCGATCTCGTCAACAACCTCTCGCCGGAACGGGTTGATCTCACCCTCGACCCCGCCACCCTCACCGTCAACGTCAAGTGCGGTGCCACCGTCTCCAACATCAAGGGCATCGACTCCGCCGAATTCCCCGTCACCCCGCAGGGTGGCGACGCCGACATCACCCTCGCCGGCAAGACCCTCAAAGACATGATCGCCCAAACCGTCTTTGCCGCCGCCAAGGAAGACAACCGTCCCATCCTCACCGGCGTCCTCATGCAGCTCGATGGCAGCGTCATGACCATGGTCGCCTCGGATGGCTACCGTCTCGCCGTCCGCACCACCGAAATCGAACAGACATTCTCCAAGCGCGTCGATCTGGTCATTCCGGCCAAGTCACTCGCCGAAGTCGGGCGCATCATCAGCGAAGAAGATGATCTCGTCACCATCACCCTCCCCAAAGAACGCGACATCGTCCTCTTCCATATGAAGCACAGCGATGTCGCCACCCAACTCCTCGAAGGCAAATTCCCGGATTTCGCCGCCATCATCCCGCGCAGCTACATCACCTCCTCGGTCATGTACACCAGCGACCTGCTCGCTGCCTGCAAGCGCGCCGAAATCTTCGCCCGCGACGCCGCCTACAGCGCCAAGCTCTACGTCAAGCCTGCCGGTGCGCCCGGTGAACCCGGTGCCGTCACCATCGTCGGCATGAGCGCCGAACGTGGCGACAACGAAGGCATGCTCGATGCCTCCGTCGAAGGCGAACCGCTCCACATTTCCTTCAACATTCGCTACCTCATCGACGTGCTCAACGTCATCGCCGATGAACGCGTCGTCCTCGAAAGCAACGGCGCGGCCAGCCCCGGCGTCATCCGTCCCGAAAACCGCGATGATTTCGTCAGCGTCATCATGCCCATGCAGATCACCCGCTGACCCATCACACAAGTTCCCACACCTCCAAACAAAAAGTGCCCGTCATCTCGACAGGCACTTTTGTTTTGCATCAGTTCCAACGGCTTGGCTTACTTCCGCCGTTCGTCCACCAGATCAATCGCCTTCAGCAGCACCTCCAACCCCTTCACCGGATCGCCCGTCAGGTGCAGCCGGATCGCCCGCCGGTCTTTCGCCCGCAGCGCCTCCAGATCACCCGCCGCCTGTGCCGCCTTCAACACCCCGAACGTGAACGGTTCGCCGGGGATCGTGATGTCCTGCGGGTCATCGCACGTAATCTGGATGAAGTTGCCCGTGTTCGGCCCGCCCTTATGGAACTGTCCTGTGCTGTGCAGGAAGCGCGGCCCGAACCCGATCGTGACCGCCCGCCGTGTCGTGTGCCGCATCCGCCGCCGCACCTCGTCCAGCGCGCCCGTCACCTGCGGAGCCATCGGCAGATACGCTTGCAGCGCGAAGTAATCACCCGCCCGTGTCGAGTTCAAAAACGCCGCCAGCAAACCCGTCAAATCCCCGCTGCTGTAATTGTGCTGCAAGCACAATTCGCTCAACGACCGCAGCATCTTCTCGTCCGCGTACAGTTCCGCCCCGCCTTCCACGAAAGCGTGTTCCGTGCTCGGCAAACCGCTGTGCTGCTGATAATATCCCAGCAGCCGCGCCGTATTTTCCTTGCTTTCCGTCACGTTCGGCTCATCAAACGGGTTGATGTCCAGCAGCTTACCCACAATCGCCGTCGCGTATTCCCAGCGGAAGAACTCGCCCGCCAGCGCGTACTTGTCCGGCAGATACAGCGTCACCCGTGGATGCCCCGCCTCGCGCAGCGCCCGCACCCCATGATCCATCGCCTCGTTGCTGGGGTCGTCTTCCACCCGCAGATACACAAACAGCCGGTCGGACGAGAAATCGTGCGGGTTGCCCACCGTACTCCCCACCACCGGCAGAATCCCCTTGCCTTCCTTGCCCGTGCTCTCGGCGATCAACTGCTCAATCCAGTTGCCGAAGCTGGCGATTCCCGCGCTGGTCTGGATCGTCACCTTATCCCGGCCTTCCTTCCCCAGCACGCCCAGAATCGCGCCCAGATTCAAACCGGGGTGATACGCCGCCGGGATGATCTCCGAACACGCCTTCATCATCCGCTTCGCCTCATCCCACAGCCGCCCCATCTCCAGCCCCATCACCGCCGCCGGAACCAGCCCGAAGTAGCTCAACGCGCTGTACCGCCCGCCGATGTCCGCCGGATTCAGGAAGATGTCACGGTAGCCGTTCGCCTTCGCCTCGGCCTCCAAACTGCTGCCCGCGTCCGTGATCGCCACAAACTGCTGGCCGTTCCGCCCGCTCTCTTCATAGAAATACTTCGCCAGCATCGCCGTCTCAATCGTCCCGCCGGATTTACTCGCCACGATGAACAGCGTGCGCTTCAAGTCAACTCCGGCGCTGATGATGCGGATCATTTCCGGGTCGGTGCTGTCCAACACCCGGAATTCCGGGAATCCCGCCTGCTGTCCGAACGTCTGGTACAGCACTTCCGGAGCCAGACTGCTCCCGCCCATCCCCAGCAGCACCGCGTGGCTGAAGCCCGCCCCCTTGATGCTGCTCTGGAACGCCTTCAACCGCTCGATGTCAATCGTCGTCGCCGTGTCCAGCCAGCCCAGCCGGTGCTCAATCTTGGTGATGATCCCCGCCTGATCTTTCCACGCGCTGCCATCATGCGCCCAGATGCGCTCGTTGATCTTCTCGCTCTCCAGCTTCTTCAACACCGCTTGCACTTGGTCGCCGTAAATCCCCAGCGCCACATTCTGCTTCTCGAACACCCGCGTCTCAAGGATGTCGCGTTTCGCCTCCACCTGCCGCAGCAGGCTCTCGAAGGCCTCCACGAACAACTCCACGCCGTCTTCCTGTAATTGATTCGTGATCTGCTCCATATCAATGCC
>JAFLCH010000226.1 GCA_017303775.1 Anaerolineae bacterium
GGTGGTCAAAAAAGGCGGGAACACGCCGAGCGTTCCGCCGAGGGGTGTTTGTCGTCGTCGTCGGCGTCGTCGCCGACAAAGAATGCGGCACCCCCTCCTATCCCGGCAGCCGCACAAGGCGCTGCACGCCAAGGCGAGGGGCAAAGAGGGGATGTCCGACGTGGAGGGGTTGGCGGCGGCGGCGGCGGCGGCGTGGCGGTGAAATGCGGCGGGAATACCCCCACCCACGCTCGTTAGGTCACTCGCAGACTTCGTTCACGCGCCCGGCAGCCGCACAAAGCGCTGCACGCCAAAGCGTTAGGGGAGGCAAAAGACTGATGGCGTTGATGAGGCCGCCACAGGGGCATGATGGGCGCGAACCCGATATGCAGTTGTTAAGATGCGCGGCGTCACGCGGATGGAACGGACGCCAAGATCATCATAGCACAAATGAGCTGGTTTAGGGTTACCAAATGGTCACTATTTGGGGACGAATTTTCTAACCATTTGAGGGAAGGAAAGTGTTAAGACGGTCGGTGAATGGTTAGAAAATGGTTTGTAGGGAAAAAGGCAGGGCGGCGGGGAGGCCACCCTGCGAGATGTGATGTCAGCGGGTTTTGTAGTCGTAGGTGATGGTGACGGTTTCGCCGGGGGCGATGGTGGTCATCCAACGGAGGAGGTTGCCGGTTTCGCGGACGGGTTCGGAGGAGAAGGTGAGATCTTCGGCATAGAGGTTCTGATAGTCTACGACTTCAATTTCAACCGGATCGGCGCTGAAGTTGGTGAGGGTGAGTTCGACATGATGCTGCCGGCTGTAGAAAACACCGGTGAGGGCGGTTTGGGTTTCGGCACGGTTGACACGGACATCCTGCAACTTGCCAACGGTGATGCTGCCTTCACTGGAGATGGGGGTGGTTTCGACAAAATCACTGCCGATGAAGTAGCCGTTTTGATAGCTGCGGACGATGCCTTCGGGGAAGGGAAGCGCTGATTCGTTGCGGACTTTGTAGATGACGGTGGCCTGCTGGTCGGCGCTGGCGTTCCAAAGGAGGAGACGACGGGCGGGGAGTGTGCCATCGAACTGGCTCTGGTAGATGGTTTCCCCTTGAGCGGCGGTCACCTGCCCGATGTCGTAAATGTACTGGATGGTGGCGGCACCGACTTCGCCCGCAGCAGCCGAGGATTCTTCGTAACCGGCGATGTACTGGTTGGCGGTGATCTGGGAGATGGTGTTGATCTGCTGGGCGGTATCGACGCGACCGGCGATGAGGTGGGTGGTGACGGAGTCGAGATCGAGGGCTGAGTTGGTGATTTCGGCAAAGAAGCTGAGATCAACGGTGGAGGCTGTATCAGCGGCAAGCCACATGTCGAAACGAGGAGTCCACGAGAGACCGCTGAGGAGATATTCGAGGGTGACCTGACGGGCGGAGTCTGCGGCGGCGGTTTCCCAACGGATGATGAGGTTGGAGCCGGTATTCTGGAGGCGATAGGTGGAAACGCGCTGCCCCTGTTCGCGGATGACGAGGGTGTTGGCGAAGACGTAGGTGGGCAGGGTGACGACGGCATCGACTCCGGGGGGTAGGGTGATTTCATCACGGGCGAAGGCGATGTCGTTGAGGAAGATATAGACTTCATCAGGCTGGCTGATGTAGGTGATTTGATCGGCGGCACGCAGGGGTAAGGCGAGGGTGAGCAGGGACAGCGTAAGCAGAGTGAGCAGGGCTAATTTTCGCATGGTAAACCTCCCAACAGGGTGTTGATATTTGATTCTCATGGTACGCCGAATCGGGAGATTGGACTGGACGGAGAGACTACGATGTGGGGGGATGAGGCGTAAGAAGTGAATTTACGGTTAGAGCGGCTTGCGATTCGAAGCAATCGTATGTCATACTAGATGGACGTATATGATCTGCTCTAATTACCTTCATCTTATGTGACGAGGATTTTGAGGTTATGCCGCACTATCAACTGAGCGAGGAGAGCGCTCCTACTTTGATGGACAGCCGCGCCGCCGCACGAGCCTTCTCGGCACATCCGTGGTGGAGCGAGTGGCTGACGGGGGAGTACCAGAAAGTGCTGCAATTGCAGATTATCCCGCATGTGATTTACGGGACGGCTCTGACGATTGATACACTGGTGTTAAGCGCTGTTCCGGCCTCACTCGCTATGTTTTGAGATTCCATTCAGCGACAGACGTTCTGGCGCAGACTGATTCGTGAAGCTCAGGCGCGAATAATCTTATCCATTTAAGTTCGACAACATTTCATTTTTGTGAGATGTGGCGCACTGGCGCACCTATTTGATTCTTGCTGTATTTGCTTGATGGCATTCAATGAATTTTCTGCTATACATAGATCACTGCATTATCGGTTCATTGAGGATTAGGAAAAAGTTTTATGTCTGAACAACGGTTGAGTGAAGAACAGATGGCCTCACGACGCACTCTGGCGCGCTGGTTGTTTATATTGGGAGGGCTTCTGCTCATCTTTGGATTGTATCTTGCCGCATTTATGATTCCAGATTTCATCAAGGCTCTCAGCGGGCCACAATCAATGAGTTTAGAAGAAGCGGTTCAATTGGCGGGCGAGGAGCAGGTTTATGCCCGCCTTGAAGACGGCGAATGGGATTGTGATAGTGTGTCGTATGTAGAGGGGTTTGTACGAAGTTACCGGCGATATGAGGTTGTGCGAGAAGAAACCAAATTTACTGAGGTCTTGTTCACGGACGAGCCACGCGAGATTGTCACCTTAGTTACGCTGTCGGGAGAGGTTAATTGTGACGGATTCAGCGGAGAGGTTCCATCAGGTTATCTTTACTCCATGAGCGATGAAACCCGCGAGGAGTTGTCGGACGATGGCCGGCTTAGAGGTTATCGATCGGCAGATCACTTTTTGGAATTTTGTGGTTATTGTGGCCGAGATAATTCATTGATCGGGGTCATTTTTAGTGTGGTGTTTACACTCTGCGGCGCTGGTCTGGTTGTGTACGGATTCAAGCTCAGGCGATCCTTCGCTGCTTAAGGTGAGATCCGTTCGGGGCAGCGGAAATCTATGAAGGGTGTTAGGCGCGGAGGCGGAGGGCGGCCTGATAGGCGGCGTAGATGAGCGGGTTGTAGACGTGATCGAAAGCGCCGAGCGAACGGATGACCTGACCGCCCCAACCGCGCTTGAAGCCATACACTCCCCAGAGACCATCCGAGCGGGATTCAAATTGGGCTTCGAGGGTGGCGGGGTCTTCGTCAGGGATACCCCACATGTCGTAAGTGGTGCAGCCGCGCTGTTTGGCCCACTGGATGGCTGCCCACTGGACACCATACGCGCCCATGAGGTTGCGTTTGGTGTTGGAGGACGCGCCGTAGAGATACCACGCGGTTGAACCTTTGGCGAAGACCATGATTCCGGCGAGGGGGTCGGTTTCGTGTTCGGCGAGGATGAGGGCGGCGTCCCCCTGTGGCACGAAAAGATCATAGGCGCGTTGATAGTAGGCCGGTTCGTGAACGCCGAAGTCGTTGCGCTGACCGGTGGTGTGCATCATGCCGGTGAAGCGGGGAAGATCGGCAGCGGCGGCTGGACGGTAAGTGATGTCGTTCTTGAGCGATTGGCGGATTTTACGGCGCGTCCCCTGATTCATGCGGGCGAGGATGTCGTCTTCGGAAGCGGTGAGGTCGATGAGGACGGTGTTGGGCGGCTGGACGGTCTGGGGGCTGTGGCGAAAGGTTGAAGGGATGACCGGCGCGGGTTCGGACGGTTGGAAGATGCCGGGTTCCCATTTGAGGAACGCGGCACGATGCTGACGGGCGACGGTGTGAATGGCCGACCAGAGGGATGATTCGAGCTGAGGGGATGCGGCGGCGGGGTTGATGAGCGGCCCCATGGGCAGATAGGCCATTGTGCCGAGCCGGAAGGGGAGGGCGCGGAACAGCAACTGCGCGCCGGCAATGATGTGACCGGATGAGCCGGTAAGGGCGACGCGAGCTACGCCCCAACCGAAGGCCGCTTTGAGTTCCCCCCATGCGGACTGCTGGAGGATGTGAGCGCGCGGGTGGGCAGCGACGAAGGATTCCCATTGGGCGGCGGTGGGGGTGAGGAATTGTGACATGGGGCAAATGGCTTTCTGGCAGGCGCGGACTGAATAGGCAGACGATGTTATTTTTATGGTAACAGGGGTGAAAAAGCAAGGATTGTTCAAAATAGACGGAGGATGGACACGAAAATGTCTTTGTGAAGTGGGGAGCGTTATGTTAGAATGAACGGCTGAATTTATCTGGCAAAGTGCAACATGAGTTGGTGTGGAAAATGCCCACATTCATTGCAGGATGGATTGGGTCTATGCTATACTCGTGCCGTTTGTCACAATTAGCACAATAATGTTCAATACAGCAAATGGGTGGGATGTCGTTCTCGCCCGAAAGACACTTATAGACTCAGGAGTGCGCTCCATATGGCAGTATTAAATGAATGGGCCTTCATCGGCGTATTCTTCTCAATCGCGTGGGTATTCCCGTTCCTGCCGATTCTGGGGGCACGGCTGCTGGCACCACGCAAGCCGAACAGCATCAAGCAATCGACGTATGAATGCGGTGTTGAGACGGTGGGCGATACGTGGGTTCAGTTCAAGGTGCAGTATTACATCTACGGGTTGATTTTCCTCGTGTTTGATGTGGAAATCGTGTTCCTGTTCCCGTGGGCGCTGGCGTATAACCAGCTCGATATGTTCGGGTTTTTCTCCGGTTTGCTGTTCGTTTTCTTCCTGTTTGACGCATTGATTTACGCCTGGCGCAAAGACGCGCTGGAATGGGTGTAGGCAAGGCGTGGGCAAGCGGTTTGAGCGGCTGGCGATGTGAGGGTGTGAAACGTTATGGAACAAGCGGTTTGCGATATTAATCATCTGGCAGAGTGTTTGGTGCAGAGCGGTGTGAACCGTGATCTGGCAAACCTGCTGCTGTCGTTGGGCGGGGCGGTACTGGTGGCGACTGTGCCGCTGGTAACGGTGCTGTTCCTGATCCTGACGGAGCGGAAGGTGGCAGCGCGGGTGCAGGACCGTCTGGGGCCGAACCGAGTTGGGCCGTTCGGGCTGCTGCAATCGGTGGCTGACGCCGTGAAGATGCTGACGAAAGAAGATATTACGCCGAACGGGGCTGATAAGTTTATTTATAACCTCGCACCGATTATTTCGTTCGCGTCGGTGATCTTGATCTGGGCGGTGATTCCGTTCACGCCGCTGCATATCGGGGCTGACCTGAGCATCGGCATCCTGTATTTCGTGGCGGTGGCATCCATCGGCACGGTGAAGATTATGATCGCGGGATGGTCGAGCAATAATAAGTATGCGCTGCTGGGGGCGTTCCGCACGATCGCACAGCTTTTGAGCTATGAAGTGCCGATGGTGCTGGCGCTGCTGGTTCCGGTGATGATCGCCGGGACGATGAGCATGCAGGAGATGGTGCAGGTGCAGGGCGGGATGTGGTTCCTGTTCATGGCACCGGTGGCGGCGGTGATGTTCTTCATCGCGAATCTGGCGGAGACGGGACGCGCGCCGTTCGACCTGCTGGAAGCTGAGTCGGAAATTATCGCGGGTTACAACATTGAGTATTCGGGCTTCAAGTGGGGCATGTTCATGGCTGGCGAGTTCATTCATGCGTTTACGGCGTGTTTGCTGGCGGCGGTGATCTTCCTCGGTGGATGGTGGGGGCCGGGCGTGGAACAAGTTCCGGTGCTGGGCTTCCTGTATCTGGGGCTGAAGACGGCGGTGGTGTACTTGCTGGCGCTGGTGATTCGCAGCACGGTTCCGCGCGTGCGTATCGACCAATTGATGACGCTGAACTGGAAGTGGCTGGTGCCGATTTCAGTGGGTAATGTCATGATTACGGCGTTCTTGCTGCAAGTGGTGAAGCTGCTGGGGCTGCAACCGCAGAGTGGTGATTTGCTGGCGGCGCTGCCCCAGACGATCATCCTGCTGCTGGGGAATCTGGTGCTGGTGGCGATTGTGGTACAGGCGCTGCGCAACCAAGGACGGGCGCAACGGCTGGCTGATGAAGCCGCGAAGCACGACGATGAACAGACCGCGATTGTGGCGGTTGGTGACTAATTTTATGTAATGTGGTGGGTTTGATGACCTGCCACGTTTTGTTGTTTGGTGAAGGACGGGTGTTCGAGACCCGTCTTTAACGAGAAATACAGGTAAAAGTATGCTCGAATTCAATGCCTCAACCGTCGCTTTTGTTGTGTTCAGCCTGTTCAGTTTGGGCGGCGCGCTGGGCGTGGTGACAACCCGTAACCTCGTTCATGCAACGCTGTACCTGATCTTGAGTTTGTTCGGTGCGGCGGGGTTCTTCGTGCTGTTGAGCGCGCCCTTCATCGCGGCGGTACAAGTGCTGGTGTATATTGGCGCGATCGCCATTTTGATTGTGTTCGCGGTGATGCTCACGCGGAGTATGACGCGGCTGCGGGAATTGTATAACCGCCAGTGGATTTTGAGCGGGGTGGTGGCAGGCGCACTGTTCATCCTGCTGATGGTGGGGGTGATCCTGCCGGTGTGGGGCGTGAACGGTTCACAGGTTGGCCGCCCGATTTCGGATGTGGTGCTGGGCACGGTTGATCTGGGCGTGGCGCTGGTGGACAAAGAGCAGTATGTGCTGCCGTTTGAGGTGGCGTCACTGCTGCTGACGGCGGCGATGATCGGCGCGATTGTGATCGCACGGGATGACCGGGAATAGATAGCAACCAGCGTTGTGCCAGAAGGCGGGACGCTGTGAGCAGGGTAATGTGTCGAACCGAATGGGGAGATGAAGATGGTTCCTTTGTGGATGTATCTGGCAGTAGGCGCGGGGTTGTTCTGCATCGGCACATACGGCGTGCTTTCACGCCGGAACGCGGTGGCGGTGCTGATGAGCGTCGAGCTGATGCTGAACGCAGTGAATATTAACCTGATCGCTTTCTGGCGGTACATTGAACCGCTAAATATGGCGGGGCAGGCGTTCGCCGCATTTGTGTTTGTCATTGCTGCGGCGGAAGCGGCAGTTGGTCTGGCGATTATCATCTCGGTATACCGTAACCGGCGCTCGGTTGTGGTGGAAGATGTGGACATGCTGAAGTGGTGAGTGGATCGCCACTTTG
>JAFLCH010000227.1 GCA_017303775.1 Anaerolineae bacterium
GCCGCGCCGAGCAGGAACAGCGTGCCGGTGAGGATGTCGAGGGCGGGGTGATAGGGGATGTTGTTGACCCATGCCTCATCCCCTTTCCAGTTGAACATCAGTAAGGCGTTGCGGATGTTACCCGCGAATTGGGCGAGGTTGTCCCAGAAGACCTGTCCGGCGGACTGTTGTGGCGCAGGTGTGACGAGCGCGCCGGTTCCGTCATAAACGGCTTCGAACTGTTCCCCGACGAGGCGACCGGAAATGCGCTGCCAGAAGACATCCGGCGATTCAAGCGAATAACCAAATAAGGGAATAAAAACGATGAAGGCCATGAGCGCGGCGAGGGCGAGGTGAATGAGGTAACGGGCGCGTTCTCGTAGGGTTCGGGCGATCATCAGGCAGCCGATGATCGCTGCTGTCAGTAGCAGCAGGGGGAGGATGCGGGCGGCAAGATAGGTGTAGAGGCTGACGCCGAGTACGAGACCGGCCAGCAGCCAATCGTTGCGGCGGTTGTGGCGGAGGGCACGCAGCAGGAAGATGAGCAGCAGCGCGGTCATCATGGGCAGGAGGACGAGGCGCAGCCCCATGCGGCTGAGGACGGTGTGCCAGTAACTGGTGGCGACGAAGAAGGTCATGAGGAGGCTGAAGTTGGTGGCATGCTGCGGCGATAAGTCTTGGAATACTTCGCGCTCCAGCCTATAGATGACGACCAGTGTGAGGAGACCTTCGATCACCGAGAGCAGCCGAACCGTGTCGAAGTCCAATGTTCGTCCCGGTACTTGCGCGAGGAGCGCGGTGGCATACATTTGGAACGGCTCGCGACCGGTGTTGTTGGGGAAGAAAACGCGCCATTCTCCGGCCAATATGGTTTTGGCGTCGAGCACATTTTCAGCCTGATCGCGCGTCATGTCGCCGGGAAGATCCGGCAAGTCGTAAAGGCGGAAGGTCGCCCCGATGAGGAGGATGGCGGCCAAGAGGAGCCATGTGCGGTTGGGGCGAGGCCAGCGCAGGCGCGGTCGCTGGCGGGGAAAGCTGGCTAAGGCCATGCCCCATACGGCGACGCTGCCGAGCCATGCCACGAGACCTAGTGCCGTGAAGCGGTTGCCCGTGTTGAGGACGAGGGCGAGCAGGCTGAGAGTCAGGCCAGTGACCAAGCCGATCACCCGGAAGGGATGCAGGCCGATCCATGGGGATGGGCGAGCGGGCTGTGGGGAGTCGGGTGCGGGATTGGTGTGGACAGGGTGAGGCTGGCGCTGAAAGCCCGCGACGAGCCAGAGCGCGATGCCGAGCAGTAGAAATGGCGCGCCCTGCTGCAAGGCGGTTTCGTCGTAACGGGTGACGGCATTCGCGAGTATGATGTTCCCGAAGCCGGTTAAGAGGAAGGCGATGAGATGCAGCCCTGCCGTGATGAGCGGACGGCTACGACCCATCATACCTGACCCATTCCGGTATGTACACCATGCTTCAACTCTATGCCGTCATCAATCTTCAGCAGAGAGGGGATTCCTGAGCAGAGGTTGGCGCTGTCGCAGCCAGCGGTTGACGATGAATACGCCTGCTGCGATCAAGGCGACGGCACTACTGACGAGCAGGAATGGTTCGAGGTTGTCGATCCAGCCGAGCAGCGTGCGCCAATTTTCGCCGAGGATGTAACCTGCGCCCACATAGATGACCGTCACCAGACCGGTGCTGAGGATAGTGGCGGGCAGAAACACGTAAAGCTTGAGGCCGGTCATGCCGGCGACGAGGGCGGTGACGGGGCGCATCATGGGCAGGAAGCGGCCAATGAAGATGACCCAGCCGCCGTAGCGGTTGAACAGCACGATTCCCCGATCCAACAGGGATTCGGTCACACCGAAGTAAAGACCCCAGCGGCGCACGAGAACGCGCACAGCAGGTTCACCTAACCACCATCCGACCGCATAGAGGATCAATGATCCGAAGGTTGCGCCGGCGAGCGCCGCGATACACACCAGCAGCAAATCCAGCTCACCCTTCGCGGCGAGAATGCCTGAGAGGGGCATGAGCGGTTCGGACGGGATTGGGGTGAAGATATTTTCGGCCAGCGTCATGGTAAAGATGCCGGCATAGCCGAAGGTGAGGATGATGTGTTCGAAGAATTCAGCAAGCTGGTTGATGATTTCCGCCACCGCGCGACTCCTCATGCTGCGTTGGATTTATGCCTGTTACGATCATATCCTCCTCAGAGTGGCAGACTCTTCCTAAAAATCACATAAAAATTCGCTGTGATTTTTGTGTGTGCTGTTTAGCATATCATCTCCCAGCGTGATTCAAGTTATAAGGTCTAGAGTAGTTCTTTGAGGCTGACCGCGATTTCCTGCGTCACCCCTTTGACCTGCATGAGATCTTCGAGGCTGGCATTTTTTACCGCATCGATGGAATTCCCGAAGGCCTTGAGCAGCGCTTTGCGCCGTTTGGGGCCGATGCCGGGAATTTGTTCCAAGCGGCTCATCATGCCGAGTTTGGTGCGCTGGTTGCGGTGGGTGGTGATGCCGTAGCGATGAGCTTCGTCACGCACACGCTGGACGAGGTAGAGCGCAGGGCTGCGCCGGTTGAGCACCAGCGGAACCGGATTGTGAGGAAAGTAGATTTCCTCGAATTGTTTGGCGAGAGCGACCACTGGAACCCGCTCCATTAGTCCGAATTCGGTGAGAACCTCGACAGCGATGCCTAACTGCCCTTTGCCGCCGTCGATGATGAGCAAATCCGGCAGTAAACGCCAAGTCTCATCATGGTCAGCCGCCCCCGGCGCGAGTTGGGTAGGGTCGTCCAGCGTGCCCTTCCAACGGTTAAAGCGGCGGGTGAGGGCTTCGCGCATAGATTGGTAGTCATCCGGCCCGCTGTGGCTGACGGTTTTGATGTTGAAGCGGCGGTATTCGCTTTTGCGGGGCGCGCCCTGTACGAAGACCACGCGCGCGGCGACGATGGCCGTCCCCTGTGTGGTACTGATGTCGAAGCATTCGATGCGGTTGGGCGGGTTTTCCAGCCCTAGTTCTCGTTGGAGCGCGGCCAGCGCTTCCTCCTGCTTATGGGTATCGGCTTCCCACTGTTCACGGATCATGCGCAGCCCTTCGGAGGCGTTTTCCTGCGCCATTTTGATGAGATCGCGCTTGTTGCCGCGCTGGGGAACGGTGATCGCTACTTTTTGTCCGCTGCGCTTGTCTTTGAGCCATTGTTCGATGATGCGCGCACCTTCTACCTCGTTTGGCAGCATGATTTCGCTAGGGATTTCGGCGGCACCGGCATAGAATTGGGTGAGGAACTGCTCTAGAACTTCGGAATCGGGTTCATCTTCCGCCCCGCTGAGCATACGCACATCGCTGCCGACCAATTTGCCGTTGCGGATAAAGAGGATTTGGACGGCGGCATCATTTTTGTCACGCGCCAAGGCGATCACATCATGGTCGGTCATGCCGGGGTTAACGGCTTTATGCCGCTGGGTGATGTATTCGATGGCTTTCAATTGGTCACGCAGCAGCGCAGCGCGTTCAAACTGAAGATTTTCAGCAGCTTGATTCATCTCGTTGGTAATACGCTTGATGACAGGTTCGCTGCGCCCGCTAAGCACATCCATGAGTTCGCTGATCATGGCGCGGTATTCTTCCTTGTTGACCGCGCCGATGCAGGGGCCGTTGCACAATTTGATGTCGTAAAACAGGCAAGGGCGTTCATCGTGACCGGTGATGACACGATCACAGGTCAGATAGGGAAAGGCGCGGCGCAGCGTGCGGAGGGTGTTCTGCACAGCCCACATGGCGGCATAAGGGCCAAAGTAGCGGCTGCCATCTTTGAGGATGCGGCGGGTGGTTTCGACTTTGGGGTAGGGATCTTGCCAGTTGATTTTGATATACGGATAGTGCTTATCATCTTTGAGGTTGATATTGTAAAACGGCTGATGGCGTTTGATGAGCGTTTCTTCGGTGATGAGCGCCTGTACTTCGGTTTCGGTGATGATGATTTCAATGTCAACAATATTTTCACGCAGGCGCATGGTTTTGGGGCTGTTTTCGGCGCTGGAATTGAAATAGCTGCGAACCCGATTGCGCAGTTTTTTGGCCTTGCCGACGTAAATGATGCGCCCATCTTTATCTTTCATCAGGTAGCAACCGGGTTTCATGGGCAGGCTGCTGAGAATATGTTGGATGTGTTCAGAGGCTTTGAAAGTCATCAGTTTTGCTTCTTGTCACCAGTCGGAATATACGTTCTATTTTAGCGCGTCAATGAAACGGATGCGAGAGCGGAACAAGCGCTCTGCGCAGATTTGACTGTGCAGAACGGTGTGTTGATCTGCATAAAGATGCCAATAAGGAAACGAATCAGTACAAATTTCCTGTGGGATTCCTAAAGTAATCCTGTGGGATAATGTGGTATACTCGACCCCTATAGATTGAGAGGTGCGGCACACTGCTGCCCGGGGTGAAACGGCATGTTTTGGGGCGAGTATTCACACCAGCTTGATGAAAAAGGTCGTCTCATCATCCCAGCCCGCTACCGCCCGCTGCTTTTGCCTCATGCGGTGCTGACACGCGGATTGGATCATAACCTCGTCATCTATCCACATGATGCATGGCGCGCCGTTTCGGAGCATTTGAACCAGATGCCCATCACGCATCCAACCGCGCGGGCGCTGCGGCGTTTGTTATTTTCGGGCGCGGTGGAGCTTACGATGGATCGTCAGGGACGGATGCTGATCCCCGGCTATTTGCGCGACTATGCCTCTTTACACCACGAAGTGCTGATCGCAGGGATGGAAACCTTCATTGAATTGTGGGAACCTGACCATTGGCGCGCGACCTTGAACGATATGTCTCAATCGCTCGCGGAAGCTGATCAACTGCTCAAGTTAGGGATCTGAACGTGACTCATATTTCCGTTTTGTTGGAGCCGATTCTACATTATTTGCTCCCGGCTGAACGCCTCATTGATGGTACGCTGGGGGCCGGGGGGCACAGCAGCGCCTTATTGGAAGCGGGCGCGGGCGCGGTGCTGGGGTTAGACCTCGACCCGATGGCGTTGGGATTGGCGCGAGAAGTCCTCGAACCCTATGGTGCGCGCGCACATGTAGTACAGGCGAGTTACTGGGATATGGTGACGGAAGCGCGGCGCATTGGCTGGGAACAGGTGGACGGGATTCTGCTGGATGTCGGTGTTTCGTCCATGCAGCTCGACCGGCCTGAACGGGGATTCGCCTTTATGCAGGATGGGCCGTTGGATATGCGCTTTAATCCAGCAGGTGACCGACCCCCGGCGGCTGATCTGGTGAATTTTGCGGATGAAGCAGAATTGGCGGATTTGTTTTATAAATATGGAGAAGATCCGAATGGGCGACGTCTTGCGCGGGCAATCGTCGCGCACCGTCCGTATGCCACCACGCGCGAACTGGCCGGTGTGGTCGAGCAAGCGGTTCCGCGCCGTAAAGGTGATAAAATTCATCCGGCGACACGGGTCTTTCAGGCACTGCGGATTGCGGTAAATGATGAGTTGAATGGTTTGGAACGGGTGCTGCCGCAGGCGATTGATCTGCTGCGCCCCGGCGGACGGTTGGCAGTTATCAGTTTTCATAGTCTTGAGGATCGAATTGTCAAGCAAGCGTTCAAGCTGGCGAGTACGGACTGCATCTGCCCTCCACGCACACCCATTTGCATTTGTGGGCATCGGGCGAGCGTACACCTGCTCACACGCAAACCAATTCAGGCGGATGAAGCCGAAATCAGCCGTAATCCGCGCAGTCGGAGCGCTAAGCTGCGCGTTGTCGAAAAAATCTGATAAGTTTGTAATAGCGATGGTTGATGTGGGTTATGGTGAGATGGTTTTAGGGTAGGATATATGAATCAATTCCAGCATGCATTACGTGAACGTCCGTGGCATTTTCAACGACAGGCAGTTGCCCTGTCGGCGCTGGGGATTTTTATCGCTATTCTGATCGGCGCGCTGTATCTGGCACAGTCGGCGTCGGTAGCGACGCTGGGGCGGCAGCTCGAAGACTTGATCGCGCAGCGCAACCAGCTCGAACAGACCAACGAACTGCTGCGCTCTGACATTTCTCAGCTTCGCAGCGTGCCCCGGCTGCTGGCACGGGCACAGGAATTGGGTTTCTCGATGGCATCCGAAGCGGATATTGAGTACCTGTACGTTGCGGGGTATGTCCCGAACCGTGAACCGGAGGCGGTGGCTGTTTCGGCACAAACAACGCAGCGGTTGCCCGCATATGACGAGTCGTTTACGGGATGGTTGCAGCAGCAGTGGGACTTGCTGACAGCGCAGATTAGTGGCTTTAACGGAGGTGGCTGATGGCGAGTGTACAGCATCTGCCTAACCGCGATGAGATGTTTAACCAGCGTTTGCCGTTTGTGATCATCGGAATGGTGATTATGAGCGCGGTGCTGGTTTTCAAGCTGATTTCCTTTCAGCAACTCGCGCCGGAAGTGGTGAACGAACTCAGCCCGGATTACAACCGCACCATCAATCTGGCGTCGGCGCGCGGGATTATTTATGACCGTTCCGGCCAGCGCTTAGCGGTGAACACACTGGAATACCGCATCGGCATCAGCCCCAATCTGGTGGCGAATCCGCAGCGCACGGCGACCCAACTGGCGACTATTTTAGGCATGGATGAACTGCGTATTTATCAAGCCGTGACCAGCCCTCAAAGCTGGGTGTTGCTAGCGCCGCGCGTGAACGCTGAGCAGGGGCGGCAGATTGAAGAGTTAGGCTCAATTGCGGTGACAATTGAGAAGATTCCCCGGCGCAATTATCCGCAAGGCTCACTTGCTGGTCAGGTGCTCGGTTTCGTGGGCGGGGATTTGAAAGGCTATTATGGTGTTGAGGGGAAATTCCAAGATCAACTCATGGGACGCCCTCGCATCGAGACGATCAGCAACATCCCGTTCGATCTACCCCCGGATCAAGAAGCGGATCAGGGCAGTGATATTTACCTGACAATCGACCGCGATATTCAATACCTCATCGAGTCCGAACTGTCCCTTGCGCTCAGCAGTACTGGCGCGGAAAGCGGTACGATCATCGTCATGGACCCGCGCACCGGCGACATTTT
>JAFLCH010000228.1 GCA_017303775.1 Anaerolineae bacterium
GCTGAAGTGGATGCCGTCGTTAGATTCCAGCAGCAGGAAGTTATCGCTTTGGTAGCTTACGTACAGGTAAATTGTATCTTCAATCTGGATAGCGGTCGGGTCATGTGCGCCCACCAGAATCGGACTCATATCAACCTGCCAGTTCAGGCTGTCCACTGATGAGGCGCTCGCGACGAACAAACCCTCAGTTTCCCCGTTGCTGCGCGCGGTGAAGTACATCCGGTAGTTGCCATCATCCTGCTGAATGACCCGTCCATGTCCGGCAGCGCTCAATCCGCTGCTCGCCCCCACATCAACCCGAATCCCCGCCTCACGCTCAAACAGACGCCCATCCACCGAAAACGCACTCATGATTCGGCTGTTCGCGGGCATTTCATCCGGTGCGCGGTCATCACACGGGTCAGCCTGTGCCTGATAATACATCCGGTAACCATCTGCGGTTTGAATCACGAACGGCTTCGAAACAACGCAGTCAGGTTGCCCTGCGCCGGCGTTCGTCAGCCGTGCCCCTTCGTCGAGGTTAAAAAGGATGCCGTCCGGTGTCGTCGCGCTGCCGATCCCCCGCAGTCGCGCATCTGTCCAATACATCCGGTAATCACCCTCGATGAGTGGGATTAAACTCGGAGCATTCGTGCCAACAATAGTCTCCGGTTGCATCGCCACTTGCACCCACTTCTGTACGGCTTTGACATCCGCCAGCGTTGCCCGTTCCTGCAAATACACAGCCTCAACCTGCGGCTGGCACGCGCACAGCAGAAAGACACAGATCATTGTCGCAGCTCGCAGCAGTCCCATAAGTAGTTACTCGGTTACTCAGCCGGAGTTTCTTCGTCTTCTTCGCGCGGTTCCCACACATCTTTCGCGATGTCGATATACAACCGTCCATCTAGATGGTCAATCTCGTGTTGAAAGACTCGTGCGAGCCAACCGCTGGCCTTCACGCGGATCTTCTTGCCGTTCCGGTCAAGTCCATCCACCGTGATCTTTTCATGCCGGTCCACCAATCCCACAAAACCCGGAATCGACAGGCAGCCTTCAATGCCTTCGACCATCTCCTTACTGGCTTTCACGATTTCAGGGTTGGCCAGCACGAATAGCTTACCGGCGTCTTCCCCGAATTCCTTTCGGCTTTCTTCATCATCCTGTAGCCGCACAAGGATCAACCGTTGGCTCACTGCCACCTGTGGCGCAGCCAACCCAACGCCGGGAGCGTCGTCCAGCGTTTCAATCATGTCATCTACAAGCTTTTGGAATTTCTTGTCAAACGAGGTCACCCGGTGCGCTTTCTTACGCAAGGTCGGGTTATCAGGGCGGATAATATCAAGTATCGTCATGTTTCTGTTTGGTTAGTACCTTAATTCCTTCGTTACCAACCATTATACACGCTTGCCCGCTCCCTAAAAGTGGTTTGCTCGAGCTTTTTCGTTGAGTGTTGCGCTTTGGAGGAAGCTCAGTGCCTCATCCCGCTCATCAAACGCCTTGAAGTTGCCGCGTTGCCTCAGCTTCATAATCGACTTGAACGCCCCGTTCGGCTGCACATACACAAACCAGCGCCCGTTCGGATGATAAATCCACTCACTCAGAGATGACAGCTCAAATACATGCGGGTCAATCCCTGTGCTCTGGCTCATATCAATCAGGAAATAAGTCGGGTGCTGTCGTAGATGCAGGATCGAGTCCGCGATGATATGTCGCATATCATCCAGCGTGAGATACTCGGTCATATTGATCGCTCGTATCCACGGTTCCTCTATCCAGTAGGTGCTGATCGACATAGCGGTTGACCTCCACCTAGGACCCGCCCGGACGCCCATCTTGCCGCGCGCGGGGAATACCCGGCGGTCGTGAGCGGTCTCGAACTTGCGGAGGTTCATTGCGTTCTTCCGGCACCGGTGGCGTCACATAACCCCCGAAGGGTGCCGAACTCGTTGTAGGAGGTGCGTTGAAGGTTGTAGGTGCCGCCGCAGCCTGTGGGTTTTGAGTTGCCGTTGTCTCATGGTACACCGCCAGATAATCTTTGATCGCTTGCTGCTGGCGTTCTGCCTCGGCTTGCTGCTTCAAGAGCAGCGCTCGTTCTTTTCGCCGCGAAATCTCTTGCTGAATGCGCTGCGGTGCATACACATTGCTGAATCGCTTCGCGTTCGCCTCGCTCGTTCCCAGCAGCAAAATCTTGATTTCCCCCAACTGGAAGATGCTGTTGATGAATCCCTGTGTGTTGGAAACCACGTTATCCACCTGTGCCAGTGAAACCTGATCTTTCTGGTCTTGCAGGAACAGTGGCCGCCGGTGAATCACTGTGATCGTCTGGTCACCCACGACGAATAAATCATTTCGCCAATCCCAATCCGCCAGATAAAACCATGCCGCGCCCGCCAGCACAATTACAATCGGTATCAACGCCCCAACCACATTCACCAGCAGTAATGTGATCCCGCCCAGTATCAGGATGCTCGGCATCAAGATATGCCCGAACCACAAAACCCAATGTTTTCGGTAGACCGTTTCTCCAACCTCATTCGTGTATTCGAGGTTGAATAAACCCGGAGTCCTCGGAATCCCCGCCAGCGCACCCGCCATTGCCGGGTTGCCTCCCTCGTCGCCCGATCCCACCAGTTTGGCGATTTCACCCCGTATCGCCTTTCGATTTTCTTCCGCCCGTGCGTCCTGATAACGCTTCCGATGTGTGAAAATGGCATCTTGAATCGCCTTCGGATCAGGAATTTCATCCAATCGGATATTATTCGAGTCGCCCGAAGTCCGCACCGTAATCGTCCCGTAACCCAATATGCGCCCGATAATGTCGGTCAGGGGTGGCAGCGATACTGTCACCTCATTGATGCCATCCAACGGGATTTCATTAATTCGCGTGCTGAATGTGACCAGCGTCCGCTGGATGCTCACCACCCGCCGGTCAGTGATGATAAGCTGGTCATTCGCCCATTCGAGGTAGTTGTAAAACATCAAAATGCCCAGCAGACCGCTTACCCCGATCGCGATGAGCAGCCACGGGAAGGTCGGAGCGCTGCTCGACAGCAATACCATCCCCAACCACACAATCGCCGTCACAATAATCAACGACGCGATTCGCCCTACCAGCGCACCGATATGCCGCCGTGTTTGCAGCAGCACCGTCTCATTATCCCGCTGGCCTTCAAATCGCTTGGCTGGCGCTTGCGAAACATCCTGTCGCGTAATAACCACATTCGCCTTAATATCAGGGTGCAGTGCCAGCAGGTTACGCATATTCTGTCGCGACAGAAAAAGCACAATCGACTCTTGCATCACCCGCACACTGACAGTCGCGGCGGTTTCCGCGAACATGGCATTTTCGGTTACATATTCACCCGGACGCACCTGCCCGAACGGACGCTCAACCCCATCCGCCCCCCGTTGGGTCATCACCGCGTTGCCCGAAATGAACATAAACATACCCGGTGGGATTTCTCCCTGTCGGAAGAGTTCCTCGCCAGTTTGGAATCGTTGAGTCTGCATTACAGAAGCCACCTGCTCCATCTGCGCCGCACTCAAGCGGGCAAACATCGGCAGTCGGCGAGCGTTGGCAAGTATAAAAGGATCAGCCATAGCGACTGGTTAATACCCCTGTCGTCATATTATGGACAGTATAACAGACTTTCGGATAAAAGATGTAAACCCCCTGTAAAATATAACCAAATATGACAGTGTTTGCTGCCGTAGTTGCTTCAAGAAGAGAGTTTATTGCAGATGATTGATGATGAAACCCGCTCCACTGCGCCTTCATCGCTTACGCATGGAACATTATTCGCCAGCTCGGTTTATGAACTATTCTTGGCATCCACCGGGAATTCTGTTTGCATAAATTGCAAATATCGCGCCAGATACCCGATCAAGTCGCGCCGTTCCGCCCCGCCCAATAAGCTGAACAACACCCGAACCTGTTGCAGCAGATCAGCCTGAACAGCCACAAAACGCTCCATGCCCTCCGCCGTCAGCACCACATCAACCGAACGCCGGTCGCTTTCCCGTTGCTCTCGCATCACCAGCGGCGGATCAATAGCCTCCAACCGCTTGACCAACCCCGTCATGGTTGCGTTCGTCAGGTGATGCACCCGCGCGATCTCGCCAATAGGGCAGCGGCCATTATGCTCGGCCAACGTCTTCAGTACATAAAATTGCGGCGGTGTGAGTTGGTGTGCGGCCAGATAATTCGCCAATCGCTTTTCCACATCCAACACAATCGTGAACAGCAGTGACCATAACTGCCCCACGTCCTGATCAAGTTGTTCGTCCAATGCCTTGCCTGTAACAATCAATGTCTTTATAAAATTGTTTACAGTTTATCTTGTTTGTGTCATAGGTGCTATGGTGCGCTCTCAAGCAGAGGCGAACCGGTGGCGTCACAGCGCATCATTCCACATGCATTCGCTGAATAAATAGCAAAGAATCAAATTGCGGGGGTTGCAGTGTAGCCATAAACAACGCGCCGCCGGATAGTTATCATCCGGCGGCGCGTATTGGAAACCTAAAAATGAGGAACGGTTGTAGCGTTAAATCGCTTCCACCATCATCTGTACATCATGGATGCGCGGCCAGATCCGTTCTTCCGTCATTTGCCATCGTTGCCGGATCATCATCTGTCGGTCAAGCAGCACCAGACCTGCCGCCTCGCCCATTTCAAACGCCGCATGAACCTCGCCGCTCATGTCCTCCAGCAGCGGGAAGGGCGGGGGAGTTAGGCTGCTCACATAAAACCCGTACAACATGTGAGGCTCATCTCGCACCACCAATGCCACGTTACACCCGCTGCGTTGGATGCCATACGCGTGCTTTTGCAGCCACAAAATCCGCTGAATGTTAACAGGACTCCAAATTTCGCCCACAAACCCCATCAGCAGCCCGTTTTCGCCGGCCAACTCTTCCAACCGCAGCTTCACGCCTGTATGGTCATGAACGGGGAAATCGCGGTGGAATGCCTGCTGAGGTGCAATCATCGGCATTGTCTGGGTAATTCGTCTTGTTTGCGTAGCTTGCAGCATCATCAATCCTGTCTCTCCATGACTGCATTGGGTTAATATAAGTATAAACCGACTTTCCTGTATGCTTCTTAATTCTTCCTCCGCCCTGTTTCAATCACATCCCGCAATAAAAACAGGGATGCACCGCGCATCCCTGTTCCTTAATCTCGCTTTATCGACCGCCCAAAAGAGTGGAATTAACCGCTGCCCAGCGTATCCCACACTTCCAGCTTGGACTGCACCCGCTTAATCACTTCATCCGTGAATCCGGTCGTGCTGGCGGAACCCCCCAGATCATTCGTCTTGACCCCATTTTGCACCGCTTCCAACACCGACTCGTAAATCGCGCGGCTGGCACGGCTTGCCGCCTCCGTTTTTACATAGCGCAGCACCGCCGCCCCTGCCATAATCATCGCCATCGGATTCGCGATATTCTTGCCCTCAAGGCTCGGCGCGGTTCCGTGTGGCGCTTCCGTCAGTGCCACCTTCACATCAAAATGCTCATCGAAGCTGAAGATCACCGACTCCGCCCCCGCAATCGTCCCGAACATCTTAATCACCAGATCGCTGAGGTTATCCCCATCCCGGTTCAACGCCGGAATCACCAGCGCTTCCCCTTCGGTTTCCAGCAGCAGTGCATACGTCGCGTCGATCAACTGTGGGTCATACGCCACATCAGGATAGCGTTCATGCGCCGCGTCCAGTTCTTCTTTCAACATCCCTTCGTACACTGGGCTGACCGTGTATTTCGGCCCCCCGAAAACCTTCGCATGATTACGCTGTGCATACCGGAAGGTGAACTCCGCCACTGCGCGGCAGTTCCGCCGTGAAAGTCGTCGGGTGCTGTAAGCCACCTCATCCAACCCTTCGCCTTCCCGCCACGCCTTCTCGCTGTATTCGCCGTCCACCGCCATCCGAATCACCGCGATCGGCGCGTGTACACCGCCGAAAGGTCGCACCGAAGGAATGCGTCGCCCCGTCCGCAGGATCACCTGCCCATCCACCAGTTCACGCAGCAGCGCGTTCGGGCTTCCCACATCCCCTTTTTCCGGTGGGGTGATCGTTGCCGCCTTGATGCCCAGCCCCGTCTCTTTCACCCGCGCCGCCGCCTCATGCACCACGGCGTTCTTGGTCTTGCGCCGGTTGCCCAACGACAAATCAAACGTCTCGAAGTTCACATCACAGCGAGTCACCGCTGGGTCAATCACCCGCAGTGCTTCATCCAATAGCTCCTGTCCGGTCTGATCGCCCTGCAAGACGACAATCGTAGCTTTGCTCATCGTGCATCTTTCTATTCAAGTTCATGGTTTAGTGCAGATTGTAAGGCACACCTGCCTGCTTTCAAATAGGCAATGCCTCATCTTTGTTCGCGTTCCACCACCATCCGCGCAGTCGCCAACACCGCTTCACGCAGTTCCGCTGGCTCAATCACCACCACATCACGCCCCAGCCCGAACACCAGCATTTTCGCCAGTTCCATCGTTTCCACATGCATCGCCGCGCTCAGCCATCCTTCAGCGTCTGCGGCTTCCACAATCTGGAATCGCCCCGGTGTGAGCCATTGGGCGAAGTTCAACCGGCTCTCATGCAGCCGTACCACGAAATGATACTCCGCAATCGTCGCGGCGAATGTCTCCACATGCGTCTGCCAGAAATGCGCCAGATCAAAATCTGCCGCGCGTTCAAAGTGTTCATCAAGCAGGCGCAGCCGGTGAATGCGCGACACCCGGTACGTGCGCATCTCCCCCTCGCGCCGTGCCACCAGATACCACAGGCTCGACTTTGCCACCAAACTGTACGGCTCCAACCGCCGTTCCACAAGTTCGCCCGCGCGGTTCTCATACGTCGCCTCAATGTAGCGATCCTCGTACACCGCCTGCTGCAATTCCGCCCAAAAAGTCACCGGCGTTCGCTCGTGCCACCACCACAGCGGATCAATGTAAATGCGCTGTCGGATGAAATCGACAGACGGTTGGTGCAGGGCAGGCAGCGCCGCCAATAACTTGAGCAAACTGCTTTCTGCCGCCTCGCC
>JAFLCH010000229.1 GCA_017303775.1 Anaerolineae bacterium
AGTATCGGCATCATTCAGGGGCCGGATTTGCTGGAAGACGGGCGGGTGGATATGTGTGAGAGCTGCCCGGATATGACGGTGTGGGACGGGAAGCTGGTTCATTCGTGCCGGATGGACGAGTGGCGGTTGTATGGCAGCTACATTGTGCCACAACGCAGGCAGGAAGCGGTTAATGGTGTCATTGCACCGGAAGCGATCCCGGTTAAGAGCAGTGATGTGATCCACAGCAACTAGTGGATGCTGCGGGTCGAATTAGGGGGCAGGGTGTGGGGCGACCTCACACCCTGCTTCTATTTAGGAGAGCAGCCAATCTCCGACGCGAGCCAAGCGGGTGACGAGCCAGAGAGGAAGCTGCTGGCGCATGCCGAATTCGGCAAGTGCTTCGCGCCATGTGAGCGGAATGAGCCGCAGCAGGGAGTGAACGTTGTGGTCGGCCAAGCTGGGGGCATCGGGACGGTTGAAGACTTTTATGCCGAGATAGGGGTCGAACTTCCACGGATAACCACGGGGGCGGGGGGTGGGGCGGAAGGGATGTTGATAGGTGTTGCGGGTGAGCAGGTGACCGTCGTGACTGATGAGCGAGAGTTCGACGCGGGCGGCCTGATGCGACGGGAATGACCAGCGGGTGTCCACGACTTTGTGGGCGCTGTTGGCGGGTACGTCGACAGCTTGTTCACCGTCGAGAATGAGTTGATCATCACTCGCGCGAACTTCCCAGCGCAGCCGTGCGTTGGGGTGAGGCTGCATGAGGTCATTGAATATCCACAGGGCATAGGGTTTGCGGCCATCGTGCTGGAGGGCGACATGCAGCGGCTGTGAGGCACGGCGCAGCGCTTCGAAGCCCTGTTTGGGGACGCGGTTCGAGTCGAGCACACCCAACCCGACCTGCGGTACGAGATCGACAAACCAGAAGTGAACATAACCGCCGCTGCACAGGCTGCGCTGGCGGCGGAGATGCTCGACTTGAAATTGGACTAGCTCAGCTTGATAGCTCCAGAGTTCCTCGATAAAGGGTTCGAGGTGTTGGAGGCGTTCCCAGACGTCAGGATATTGGCGCAGGGTGGAGAGCGCGGCAGGGGCTTCGAAACCGAATTCGGTATTCAGGCGGAAGCGGTGAGAATACATGTCGGTATAGCGTTTCGTCCAGATGGAACCGTAGTAAGAATGTATATCACCAGCTCGCTGCCAATCCTCTTCCATCTGACCGGAGCAGATGAACACGGGACGGGTGGGATCGGCGCGGAGGGCGTCGGCGTAGAGCGCGGGGTCGGGATGCTGTTCGAGGTTGTGGCGGTAGGTGTAGATCATGGTGGGTTCGTTGTGGCAAGCCCATGTGATGACGCTGGGGTGGCTGCCGAGCAGGTCGATCATGTCGCGCTGGATGCGGAGGGCGCGCGCTTCAAAAGCGGGGGTGTGCTCCTGCACCCAATTGAGTTCAAAGTCCTGCCAGAGAAGGATGCCGGCGCGGTCACAGAGATCGTAGAGTTCGGGCGGTGACACATGGATGTGAAGGCGCAGTAGGTTGAGGTTGGCAGCGCGCACCTGTTCGAGGTCTTTTTGGAGCAAGTCGGTTGTGACCTGTGCCAGATAGAGCGCGGGAATGTAGGACGAGCCACGCAAAAAGACCGGACGCTCGTTGATGAAGTAGGTGAATTTTTGCGGCGTGCGTTCCAAGCGCACCGTGCGAATGCCGAAGGTTTGGGTGTGTTGGGCGGTGGATTCTCCGGCGGAATCATTGAGGGTGAGATCGAGGCGGTAGAGGTTGGGTTGACCGTGATCCCAAGGCCACCAGAGGTGGGGATCTGGCACATGGAGGGTGTGGTCGATGTGATGGGTGCCGGGGGGGAGCACAATGGGGCATGTGTCCCGGCTGCCCGCGCCGTCATGGTTTTCCGGCGAGATGTTCAGATGGAGGTGCGTTTCAGTTGGTGATTCGGCGGCATTGGTGAGGGTCAGGCGGAGTTCAACCTGACCATCGAGCGCGGTACGGACGCGGACATGGTCGATGCTGAGGCCGTCGTCGAGGAGGAGATGTACCGGCCTCCAGATGCCCAAGGGGTTGACCGCGGGCGGGATGACTCCTTCGCCGTGTTCGTAATGCCCTTTTACCAGCCCGCGAATGACATGATTGACCGGATAGCTGCCACCGGGATTGGGGGCATCCCACGGCGAACTGACGCGCACAGAAAGGGTGTTGGGCGCGTCCGGACGAAGGGCGGAGGTGATGTCGAAGGTGAAGGGGGCGAAATGCCCTTCATGCTCACCTATTGGCTGGCCGTTCAGCCAGACCGCCGCGAAGTAGTCCACACCTTCGAAGCGCAGACGGGCGCGGCGATAATTTGTCTCAGGTAAGGTGATGGTGCGCTGGTAGAGCCACGCGGTCTGGTTGATGGCGCGCAGATGTTCTCCCCAGTAAGGACGGTCGGGGTAGAGCACGGTTTGTAAATGAGCCGAGTCGGGGACGGTGATGTTGTTGGCGGGGGAGAGGTCGGTGCTGTTCAGATCGACCGGATGCACCTGCCACTCGCCCGTGAGCAGAATGGGTGGAATGATGGTCATGGAATGTGTGTGTTTACAGTAAAACTATGCATGATGCACATCATGATAGATGGTAATGGTGGCTACGTATACTGGCAAATTCAAATCAATTAGTATATACTGGTATATATCAGTTTATTTTAGCGAGAAACCGAACATGAAAAACGCTTTTTATGAAGATATTCTGGCGCAACCGGATGTGCTGCGCGGGTTGATCGAACACCACTTTGTGACCGACCCGAAGCCGCTGCGTTCCAGCGCAGCGCCAAGCCGCCCACTGCTGACTGGTATGGGCGCGTCTTATCATGCGGCATGGATCACGAGTTATCATCTGGTGAGCAAGGGGATTGTGCCGCTGGTGCAGGAAGCGGCTGATCTGGTGTTTTATACACAGCCGATGCTGGATGCGGTGGATGCCTGTGTGTTCGTGTCGCAATCCGGACGCAGCGCGGAAGTGCAGCCGGTGGTGAAGCGTTTGGGCGAGCAGGTGCGGCTGACAGGCGTGACGAATGAGCCGGACAGCCCGTTGGGACAGGCGGCAGATCAACTGCTGTGGCTGGCGGCGGGGGATGAGAAATATGTGGCGGCTAAAACTTACATGAATTCGCTGGCGGTGTTGTGGCTGCTGGCGCGGCAGTGGAGCGGCGGGCTGCGTGAGGCGGATGCTGATACACTGAAGGGTGTCGCGGATCGCATCGCGGGTATTATTAGCAAAGCAGAGGCCACAACCGCTCGCTGGATTGATCAGCTAGATGGCGTGGATCATCTGCTATTTGTGGGGCACGGGCCGCACGCAGCGACAGCGCGACAGAGCGCGAT
Source organism: Anaerolineae bacterium (assembly GCA_017303775.1). Lineage (GTDB taxonomy): Bacteria > Chloroflexota > Anaerolineae > Aggregatilineales > Phototrophicaceae > CFX2. Next base: position 3,358 of record JAFLCH010000229.1, read on the forward strand.
GATGCTGAACGAGTGGACGAAAGTGAGCGCCTTCAGCGCGAGCATTGGCGCTTATCTGCATGGTTTCATCGAAAGCAGCGGTCCGGAGTTGGGAGCGGTGGTTTATGCGCCGCCGGGGATCACCAGCGAATCGGCTCTGGCGGTGGCGGAACGGCTGCAACGGCACGGGGCGAAAGTGTTGGTGGTGGCGAACGGGCAAACGCTGGCAGTGGGCGAACGGGTCAGCAGCGGGGTGGACGAGTATCTGTCGCCAATGCTGGATGTGGTGGCGGCACAGCTTTTCGCAGAGGCTTATGCGCGGCATCGGGGGGTAGAACCCGGTTTCCGCTACCTGACGAAGGTGGTCACCCAGATATGAGATGAGGGTGGTGATGAGTAAAGGGTATCTCGACCTGAAACAATCGATCGCGCAGGCGATCACGAACGGCGAGTATGCGCCGCATGATCAACTGCCATCGCAGCGAACACTGGGGCAACAGTTCGGGTTGAGCCATATGAGTGTGCGGCGGGCGATCAATGAACTGATACAGGAAGGCCTCATCTACGCAGTGGCAGGGAAGGGGTTGTACGCTGCTGCGCCGAAAGTGGATGTGGAACGCGATGGCATGGTGAGTTTTGGCGAGGATATGCGTTCGCGGGGGATGGCCGCCAGCAGCCGCATTTTGCGGGCAGAGGTGGTGAGTGCCCCCACACTGCTGGCACAGGTCTTGGGGGTGGAAATCGGCGCGGCGTTAGTCTATCTGCGGCGGCTGCGGCTGGCGAATGATGAACCGATGGCGGTACAGGACACGTATCTGCCGCGCGCGCTGTGCCCGGATTTGCTAGAGCGAATCGGGCAGTCACCGTCTCTGTTTGCACTGCTGCGCGAGGTGTATCACCTGCGGTTGGCGCGGAGTTCGAACGCCGCCGAAGCTGCGCTGGCTACTGACGAGGAAGCTCGACTGCTGGGGATGACGCTGCCAGCCGCGCTGCTCATCACCGAGCAGATCACTTATCTGGACAACGGGCAGCCGGTGGAGTTCGTCCGTTCGGCTTACCGGGGAGATCGCTACCGGCTGACCGTGAAGCGCTAGCATAAGACACTATCAAGGTTTTGGTGGTTCGCATCAAGAAAATATCAATACGATGGGTTGATGCGCTCGCTGCGAGTACAATAGGATTCAGGCAGAGAGTGGAGCATTGACCGTGAAAGAGGCGTTCAAGAGCTACGGGGTGGCGCTGGGGCTGGTGGTGGTCACAACCGTGATGGCTGTCCCACTGCGTACGACGCTGACGCTGGCGAACTTCACGATGATTTACCTGCTGCTGGTGCTGATTTTGGCGATCCAGCGCGGGATTATTCCGTCACTGGTGACGGCTTTCGCCAGCTTCTTGAGTATCAATTTTTTCCTCGTCCCCCCTTATTACACTTTCATCGTTGCTGATCCACGTGAAGTGTTGGATCTGGTGGTGTTTCTGGTGGTGGGGGTGGTGGCCGGGCGGCTGGCGGCAAAGGCACGCGAGCAGGCACAGGAAGCGCAGCAGCGGGCACATGATCAAGAAGTGTTGTACCGGCTGGCAGATTCCTTCAACCAATTCGGCACGCGCAGCGGTGTGACGGACAGTCTGATGCAGGTGGTTCAGCGCGAGGTCAGGGCGCTGCGGGTACAAGTCCTGCCGGCTGATGAGAAAGCACCGTTGGTCGAAGGCGTGGCTCACTATACCCTGCTGCAAACCGGCGCTGATATTTACGGCACGTTGATGGTGGTGTGCGCCGAGGCGCTGCCAGCGTCGCGGTTGCAATTGGTGAATGCTTGTGCGCGGCAGGCGGCGCAGGCGATTCAACGGGCGGAATTGGCGGAAAAAGCGCGGTTAAGCCAGCAGTTTGAAGAGGCTGACCGGCTCAAGACGGCCATTTTGCACGCGGCTTCGCATGACCTGCGCACGCCGATTACCATCATCAAGAGTTCCGCCAGCAACCTGCGCCAGCTTGGGCGGCAGCTCGGCCCGGAAGAAGAGGCCGAAATTGCCCAGACGATTGAAAATGAAGCGGATGAGCTGAACAAACTGGTGGGCAATTTGCTGGATATGTCCCGTTTGAAGGCAGGGACACTGACGCTGAACGCTGAGCTGAATTCGCTGGAGGAGGTGGTCGGTGATGTGGTTGCGCGGGTTTATCAGATCAGCCATCAAGAGCGGGTGATGACCACTTTTCCGGATGATATGCCGCTGGTGTGTTTTGATTACGGTTTGATCTTGCAGGCAGTGACGAATCTGGTCGATAACACGCTGCGGTATGAACCAGCGGACTCGAAGGTTGAAGTGCGGGGTGAGTTCGATGTACGGCAGGCACGGCTGAAGATCATTAACCACGGGGAGACGATTCCGCCGGAGGTAAAAGCCCGCATGATGGAACCATTTTTTCATGGGGCAGGGGGGCGAACGGGACTAGGGATGCCGATTGCCAAAGGGATTATCGAAGCGCACGGCGGGCAGTTGTGGGTAGAAGACACGATAGGGCATGGGGCGACTTTTGTGATCGCTTTACCTATCATGGAGGCACACGGGCATGAAGCGCAAAATTCTGGTGGTTGATGATGAGCCGCAACTCCGTAAGCAGCTCAAAATTGGGTTGGGCGGACACGGTTATGAGGTGATCACTGCCTCGAATGGGCATGAAGCGATCACGCTGACGGCGCAGCAGACGCCGGATATGATCATTCTCGATATTTCGTTGGGGTCGGAGCCGAACGGCATTGAAGTTTGCCGCCAACTGCGCGAATGGACGAAAATTCCTATCATGATGCTGTCGGTGCATGATGAGGAAAAGACCAAGGTGATCGCCTTGAGCGCCGGCGCCGATGATTATTTGACCAAGCCGTTCGGGATGGATGAAATGCACGCCCGAATCGAGGCCATCTTACGCCGGATCACGGCTGAACCGATGGAGCATACGCGCACGGAAATTCGGGCCGGTGATCTTTACATCAATCTGGTCAATAGGCAGGTGTTCGTGGAAGGCGAAGAAATCCACCTGACACCGAAGGAATATGATTTGCTGCGTTTACTGGCGACTCATCCCGGCAAGATGATGACGCACCGCGCCATACTGGGAGCGGTGTGGGGGCCTGAATACGGCGAGATGGATCATTATGTGCGGGTATTTGTGAACCAACTGCGGAAGAAGCTGCGCGAGAACCCGGCGCGTAATGTCCGTTATATCCTCAATGATCCGGGTGTTGGCTACCGCTTCGTCAGCATCGACTGATGAGGGTTGGATACATTCCGACCCCTGTCAATGAACCCGGTTGTCAGGCGCTGCTGGGAGAAGGTGTGGTCGCCTCGATATGATCTTCATGACTATGATCGCTGACATGCTCGAAGGTGACCTTGAAGCCGGGTGGCAGCGGGATGGTATCCAGATTTACCTGTTTAATATTGAGTGCCACATCTTCAACCTCGACCATAGCGTCGCGCAGGAAACGGTCGGTGGACATGTGCAGCATGTTGTAGGGGAAGTGGGTACGCAGCGCTCCGATGTAAACCTCGAAGTAGACATCAGGATACGATTGGCGCATGTCAGTTAGGATGTTGGCGACGCTGTGATAGA